>JBKHAU010000044.1:0-10685 GCA_046542725.1 Opitutales bacterium | reverse complement strand
ACGAAGTCGAAATGCGACAACCTCTATGGCTGTCGCGAATCCCTCGTCGACGGCATCAAGCGCGCCACCGATGTCATGATCTCGGGCAAGGTCGGGGTCGTCTGTGGCTACGGCGACGTCGGCAAGGGCTGCGCCGCCGCTCTTCGCGGGATGGGTGCTCAGGTCGTCGTGACCGAGATCGATCCCATTTGCGCCCTGCAGGCCGCGATGGAGGGCTACCGTGTGCTCACCCTTGAGGATACCCTTGGCTGGGGCGACATCTACGTCACTACAACGGGCAACTACGGGATCATCACGGTCGAGCACATGGCCCGCATGAAGGATCAGGCGATCGTCTGCAACATCGGCCACTTCGACAACGAGATCGAGGTTCAGCAGCTCAGCGACACCCCCGGGGTGGAACACGAGGAGATCAAGCCCGAGTCACAGGGCGCGGTCGACAAATACACCTTCGAGGATGGGCACAGCATCTACCTCCTCGCCAAGGGGCGCCTCGTGAACCTGGGGTGCGCCACCGGCCACCCCTCCTTCGTCATGTCGAACAGCTTCACCAACCAGGTTCTCGCCCAAATCGAGCTTTGGAAGCAGGTCGAAAAGTACACTCCCGGGGTCTACATCCTGCCGAAGCATCTCGACGAAGAAGTCGCCCGCCTCCACCTCAGCAAGATCGGCGCAAAGCTCACCACGCTTTCCCCGAAGCAGGCTGAATACATCGGGATCAAGCCCGAAGGCCCCTTCAAGAGCGAGCACTACCGCTACTAGGCGCGCCTGCGCGTCAACGCCTGGCGGCGGTCAACTTTCGAGGCCACCCCCTTCGCGGGGGTGGCCTTTTTCCATGCTTCGTTGCCGCTGCCTGGGAGAACTCCTCCGTCGAAGAGTCATTTCGGGCTTCCGACGACCGTCTCCCTGATCCGGCTCAGAAGCTCACCCTCAGGCTCATTCCTCCGTAGATGGTCGAGTGCTCGTCCTCGCGTCGCAGCCCCTCGAGGGGCAGGATGGCCGAGGTGAAGGCGAAGGCCTGCAAATGCTCCGAAAGGACAAGCGTGAATTCCAGCCCGACGCGCCCATGGGAGAGCCCGTGGATGCCCTCCTCGCTGGCGTAGCCGAAGTCCGCCGCGACGGCGGCAACGACGGCCATCTCGAGGCGTTCGGTGAGGGGCCGCGCATGGGCGAGAAAAGCCTCCGCGTAGGCTCCGCTGCTGAGATGGCCGTAGACAAGGTCGAGTCCGGCTTCGACGTCCTCTCTCAGCGGGACGGCGAGGCTGAGAAAGGCTTCGTGGTCTTCGGGCTCGCTCGTCCCCTCCGTGCGGACAGAGACCAACGTGTATCCAAGCCGTGCCGACACCGCGCTGAACTCGAGTTGCCGTCCGAGCGAGAGACTTGTTTCGGTGAAATCGGCAGCCGGATTGGCTCCCATCCAGCCCTCCAGAGACCAGGCCTGTTCCTCGAGGAGGAGAAGAGCGGTGTACAGTCCCTCGCCGGCCTCACGCACTTTTCGTCCTTCGCTGATGTAGGAGGACTCCCAGCCGATCGCCGCTTCGGCCTCGAGGCCGGCGTCGGCGGGCGTGCCGGCAAGCACCGCGAGGGTCACGAGAACTCGGTCCCTCATCGATGAGGCGGGAAGGCTGATTCTTCGGACACGCACGGGGTGGAAGCAGCTTCATCGAAAGGCGGGGCGGGAGGGAAGGCAAACGGCGTGGAAAATTTTCCGCCAAGCGCCCTTCGCACGAATGGACGCCACGTCCGCGGTGGACCGTATCCATCTTCCTGTAGCCCGGGTCCCGGGCCGCAGCGGCGCTCCGCGAGGTCTCGCGAGCGGGTCGCGACTCGGCCGGCGCCAGGGCACTGGGCGCGGCACGGAGATGCTCGCCACCTTTGCTTCCGTCTCCTCGCGATCTCTAGAACTGGTTGTCGATGTGTTCCGCAATCGAGATGTTGGAACCGCTGAGTTCGATCGTGGTGCCGTCGTTCACCATCCCAAAGCCGCTGAGTTCGACCCCACGCGTCTGCGTATCGGAGATGAGGTCGACGCCGACGTCCTTGAGCGATTCATCGAAATGGACCCGCGTGGTGCTGCCGTTGAAGGTGATCCGCTTGGCGACAAAGGCCCCAAAGTAACCGGCATTTGCGCTATCGCCATTGAGCATGACGTGAGCGTTTGGAGCGTAGATGACGCCTTCGAACCCGCCGTCGCCCGTCACGACAAAGTCTTGCTGCCCTTGACGCGCCATCCCGTAGAGACGGAGCTGGGTGGGCCGTCCGCGGTTGATGAAACGACTGTCGCTGGAGACGTTGACATTCGCGCCGGCGTAGACGTGGATGGACGCGTCGGCGTTGATCGTGATCGTGTGGTTGTTCAGGTTCAGGTCCCCATCGACCTTCATCACGACCGGCCCGGCAACGACGAGATCGTCCTCCAGGGTGAGGTTGGACTTGAAGTGGTAGACCGTCGGTGCCTCCGCCGCACTCGATCCAATGATGGTCTGGGCGGGGAGGGGAGAGACGGCCGCGAGACAGGCCACGATGGCGCGGCAAAGCTCAGAAAGAGTCGAGGGCATCAGTTGTATCGGGAGGATTGACCGGTTCGAGCTGGAAGCTGAAACGGCTGTAGAGACCGCCGGTGGCGGTGACGTTGGAGTTTCGCAGGCCATCAGAAGGGGTGTCGCTGTCGACCCCGAGGTGGAGCTGGCCACGGATGGTGGCATTGGCGAACTGGGCTGAATCGTTGGTCGTGGCCACAAAGGCGCTGTTCCCGCTGTTCACACCCCTTGCATAGTCGTGGGGGAAGATGCTCGAGTCGTAACTGTCGAAGTAGGGCTGACCGTTGAGCTCGTAGTCGCCTGTGCTGACGAGTCCGATGAAAGGGTGCGCCCTTGTCGTGGAGGAGAGGGTGACGGTGAGTTCGGCCTCGAGGAGGACAGCGGAGGGCGGCAGGTTGAGGACCGGATGGTCCACTGTTCCTTTTGCCCAGACCCGAATCGTGTCGTCGGCAAAGGGGTTGTCGCACAGTACACGCACGGTGTGCGTCTGGCCTGAGGGCGCGCTCCAGCCAAAGTCCTCGGGAACGAATTGGCGCACGAAAAACTGACCGGAAGTATCCACCGCCCAACCAGCGGCCCGCAGCTCGGCAACGTTTCCAAGCGTAGTGAGATCGGCCACGGCGAGTTCGATGCCCCCTTCCGCGAGGTGATAGGCGGTGATCTCCTGGGCGCGGCGATGACTGAGACGATATTCGGCCAGCAGGCTCGGCACGGTCGTCGCGAGCATCACCCCAAGCGTGCCCGCGAAGATGATGACGAGAAGGAGTGCCGAGCCGCGGCGGGAACTGTCGGGAGGACACACCATGGGGGACTATAATTTGCGCGCGGTGAAGCTGCGCCGCAGCGTCGAGGTGTAGGCCTGGCCCCGCCCATCATGTCGGGCGAGAACGACATCGACGGAAAAGGGCGTCGTCCCGCTGGGCGTCGTGACCGACCAGGAGACCACGGGGGAGAGCAGTCGCTGCGTCCCGCCGGCCGCCGAGCGCTCGAGACGAAAGGTGCCGCCCCCGAGCTCGACGAGATCATACGTGATCGTCGCGCCCTCCACCGTCGTGATGGTGAACCGGGTGGAGGAGGAGAGGGCCACGGTCTCGGCGGAGCGCACGTCCTGCGAGAGGTAGCTGCCAAAGGCACGACTCATGCGCTGATAATCGGCACTGTCCTCGAAGGCATGGAGGACGCGGGTGAGCATGAGCGTGGTGGAAAGGACGGCGGCGGAGACAAAACCGAAGATCGTCAGGGCGACGAGCATCTCGGGTAGGGAAAAAGCGGCTGTAGCGCGCGGCCTCATGTGCTGATGCCTCCTTTCGTGATGGCCGTAACGAGTGCAACTTCCTGGGCGCGCTGGCGGGCGTCGACCCAGCGGACGACGAGGCGGACAGTGCGAGTGTGGGCGCTGGGGGTGCGAAATTCCGCGGTGCCCGAAAGCCGCGGGTTCACCGTCGGGGTGGCAAAGGAGGCGGAGGCGGGGAGGGCGGCCAGGGCGCTCCAGTCGAGAGAGCGCAGGCGGGCGGCTTCGCTCTCGAGATAGGCGAGGGCATCGCCGTGATCTTCGGCGTTGTGCTGGAGCTTCACGGCCTCGTCCATGCCGCGAAAGACGGTGGCGAAGAGAATGCCGAGGATAGCCAGTGCGACCACGACTTCAGGCAGGGTGAAGCCGGCAAGGCAACGGTTTGCACCGCGTCGCCGCAGCGGCATCGTGGGACGTCCGCCGAGCGCTGGTTGCGCGAGGGGAAACGCTATCATGGGGAGGGGGAGCAGGGCTTGCCCTCATAAATCGGCCAACGCCTCCTCGACTAGAGCGAAAAATCCTCGACTCGCATGGCGATCGAAGCCCCGCCGGGTGGCATTCGGTGCGGTGCAGAGGGGTGGGGGATGGCGGCAAAGCGCCCGAGGCCCGGGCGCTTATCGAGCGGCCGCCGCACTCTTGGCGAGGGCCTTCGCGCGCACGCCGAGTTCCTCTTTCCACTGCTGGAGGTGGTGCTCCAGTTCCTGAAGTTCCTGGGCCTTGTTGAAGAGGGCGTTCTCGCTCTCCTCGATGAAGCGCTCACGCTCCTGAAGCGCGGCCTCGTTCTCCTTCGAGAGAGGGGGCGGGGCGTCAGTCTTCGCGGCTTCTTCCGCCCGTGCCTCGAGTTCGGCAAGGTGTTCCTCGAGACCGCGCAGGCGGGCCTCGGTCTCCTTGTGGGCGACCCGCAGGGCATCGTGCGCGGTTCGCTCGTTCGCGAGCAGACGCTGCACGTGATCGAGAGCGGTGGCGTCGCGCAGGGCGGCCGCGTTGTCCTCGAGGAGGGTTTCTTTGGTCGCGATGCGCTCCTCCCGCAGTTCGAGAAGGCGCTTGAGTTCGACGTTTTCCCGCTCTTCTTCGCGCAGGGCCGCTTCCCGCTCGCGCAGGGCATGCTCGCGCGCCGCCAGTTCGGTCTCGGCCTTGGCGAGGACTGCCTCCCGCTGTGCGAAGACCTCTTGCACAGGCTCGCTCGTTGCTCGCGGTGGGCTCGCGGGCGTCATCCGCGGCGCAGAGTCGGGGGGAGCGGTCGACGCGACGGTTTCGGGCGGGCGGCCCGGTTCGACCGGGGGGCGGGGCGACGATCCGCTGGCGAGACCATCGAGACGCAGCGCCTGGGTGCGGGGCGGAGGCGCAGCGAGCGTGACGCCGGGGGGCGGGGGCTTGATGGGAGCCCGACGGCGCAGACTGAGGCGCGGCGATGCCATGGGTTCCCTCAGCGCCCGAAGAGGCGGGCAAACAGGCTCTTGCGCTGTGGCTGGTGAGTGTTTTCGAGGTCGAGGGCGAGGAGAGTGAGCCAGACGCAGGTCTTCTCTACCTGTTCATCCTCGAGCACGGCAAAGCGCCGGGCGAGCTGTGCAGGACCTTCCGCTGCAGCGTCTGCGAGATCGGTTCGGCTGCCCTCGAACCACGCGAAAAGGCGCTCGAGGTGTTCGCAGGCCGCGGCCCGAGCGTTGGCCCTTTCCTTCTCCCCGAGCGGGCGGGTGTCGCGACGGTCCTCGACGGTGGTCGGGGCCCCGGCGGATTCGTGGAAAAAGAGGCGGGTCGAGGCGTCGAAGCGGCCTAGGGCCTGGGCCACTCCTTCGGGCAGATGCAGTCCCTCGTGCCCCGGACGGAAAGGCAGGTAGCGGGCGATCGATTTCTCCTCGGGGTGCGCCACGGCATTGAGAAAGGCGCGAAAGTCCCCCCCCACCACGACATGCTGCGCCATGTTCTGAGCGAAATCGAGGAATTGGCCAAGAGTGCGAATTTCCTCTGCCTCGCAAAAGTTTCGCGTCTCCTCCGAGAGGGCGCAGAGCTGCAGCGGAAAGGTGAGCGGCACGCCGAGCTTGGCGAGCGCGCGTTGCGAGCCGTCGTCGCGCTTGGAGGAGCTGTCGACCTGCTCCGCCATCTCGCCGAAGGGGTCGTCGAAGGCCATCGTCTCGGTGAGGATGTCGACCAGCAGGCGGATGCGGTCGGGACTCTCCGCCAAGCCCGGCATGAGGAGCAGCTCTTCGTGGGTGTAGGAGACGTATTTGAGTGGGGTTTCCTCGCGCCCTTTGAGGGGCCAGGAGAGATCGAGATTCTGCGCGAGCTTATGGATCTCGGTGCGGATCATCATCGAGTGCTTGAAGCGCTCCCGCACGTTTTCCCATTCCAGGGCGAGAGCGGAGTCGGAAGTGGAGGTGCTCATAGAAAACGGATTGAGGATAAGAGGTTGGTCAGCGTATCCCGCTGGCGGCCGAGAGGGCGGCGGGATCGTGTTTGGCGATCTGTTTGGCAAGGGTGCGGTAGTCCTCGAGGACGCCCTCGGTGCCAGGAGTCTGCCCGAGCGAGCAGACCGGCATGCCGAGGGTCACGGCGCGTCGCACGACGACCGCATCGCGGACGTAGGCGCTGAAGATCTTGGCATGCGCGCCGACCTTTTTCTGATTGCGAAACTGGTTGAGCCGAAACTGCATGCGCATCTTCGGGACCTCGATGTCGGTGTTGGCCTTGACCGCGTTGAAGAGGATTGCCGCGATCTCCGCGGGGCGGCCCATGCCGCTCTTGCGAAAGCTTGCCGAGCGCTCGTTGAACTGCAGCAGCTTCCCCGTCAGGAGGGTGAACCCAATCAGGCTGAGGGCGTCGGGATTGGAGGGAACGTAGATCTCGTTGGAGCAGAAAATGCCGCACTGGGCGGCGCGCATGACGTTGGGCGGGCAGTCGAAAAGGATGTAGTCGTAGTCCCCCTCGATCTCCGCCAACTGCTCCTGGAAAATGGCGTAGGTCGGGCGGCCATCAGGGGTCTCATACTCATGCTCGACGTCGATGAGATTGAAGGTCGTGGGCACGAGATCGAGGCCCGGCAGCACCTGCGTGCCGTGGCGGTCGACCACGACGTCTTTCAGGACGATGTCACGCAGCCGTTGCACGCCAGGGTCGAAGATCGAGTAAATCGCTCCCTCCCCGTTGACGTTGAGCTTGTTCCAGCGCTCGAGACGCATCAGCCAGATGCTCGAGTTGCTTTGCGTATCGAGGTCGATGAGCAGGACACGCTGGCCCATCTCCGCGAGGCAGGCGGCGATGTTGACGATGCAGGAGGTCTTTCCCACCCCGCCCTTGTAGTTGATGAACGCGATTTTACGTGCCATGGAGAACCGTCGCGGTTGGAAGAGGGCGAAAAGGGAGGGACAGACAAACGCGGTGCATCCGGTGCGATTGCATCCCTTCTACTTCGGATCGCGCGCCTGCTTTTGGAATCTTCCATGAGTCTTTTTTTACTTTAACAGCCGTCTCACCACCCCTGGGGTAGATCCCGCAGGCCGATTGGGGGCAATGGCGGCGGTCGGACGCGTGGAGGGGGCGTGCCAAGGCAAGAAAGGTGACCTCCGCCTTCTCGGGAAGAAGCCCACCCGGAGTCGGCGCGTCACGGCAGCATCCCGAGCAGAGACGACGGGGCGAAGTTTGCCCACTCTCGCCCGAGGATCCGGTCGATGACGGCCGGACATCCTGTTTTCGTCTGGAGGGCGGATCGGGTTTGTCCAAGGTGGGGGAATGTCATCTGCCTCCCTCGAGTCGCTTCTGGCCCGGATCGAGCCCGAGATGCGCGCCTTTCGGCGTGATCTGCACCGTCATCCAGAGCTGGCCTACGCCGAACACCGGACAGCCGCCAAGGTGGCGGAACGCCTCCGCGAGCTCCCCGGCTGGGAGGTGGAGACGGGCATCGCGGAGACCGGCGTGGTGGCGACCCTCGGGCGCGATTTGCCCGGTCCGGCCGTGGCCCTGCGCGCCGACATGGACGCGCTTCCCATCGAGGAGCAGACCGGTCTGCCTCACGCCTCGCAGGTCCCCGGGATGATGCACGCCTGCGGGCACGACGGCCACACTGCGATGCTCTTGGGGGCCGCCATCGCCCTCTCGCACTTGCGTGCAGAGCTGGCCGGGCCTGTCCGCCTGCTCTTCCAACCGGCTGAGGAAGGGGGCGCCGGCGGGCAGCGCATGGTCGAGGCCGGTGTGCTCGAGAACCCGTCGATCGCGGCCGTCTTCGGAGTGCATAACATGCCCTTTCGCCGCTCCCGGGTGGGCCAGCTCTGCCTCTGCCCGGGCGCTGCCATGGCGGGAACCGCGACCTTCGACATCACGGTCCATGGGCGCGGCGGTCACGCCGCCGCCCCGCACGTCGCAATCGACCCGATTTACCTCGGCAGCACCCTCGTCAACGCCCTCCAAGGGATCGTGGCCCGGCGCACCGATCCGGTCGGCTCGGCGGTCGTCACAGTGACGAAGTTCCATGCCGGTACGGCCTACAACGTGATTCCCGGCGAAGCCCGGCTCAGCGGCACCATCCGCGCCCTCGACGACGAGGTCATGGCGCAGACCTCTGATCTCGTAAGGACCCAGTCCGAAGGCTTGATCGCCGCCCTGGGCGGGCGGGCCGAGGTCACGATCACGCCGGGATACCCCGTTCTGCGCAACCACCCGCAGACCGACGAGTATCTCCGCACTGTCATCCGCGAGCTCGGACGCGAGGCGGACTACCTCGAGGTCGACCCCATTATGGGGGGGGAGGACTTCGCCTACTTCGCTCAAAAGGTGCCGTCCACCTTCTGGTTTCTGGCCTCCCGCCCGGCGGATCAGGCCGAGGTTCCCTTCTGCCACCACCCCGAGTTCGACTTCAACGACGAGGTCCTCGCCGACGGCATCCGGATGCATCTCGAACTCGCTCGCCGCTTCGCGCGCACGTGGCGCAACTGATGCGCGCGAGCCGTCCGCCTCACTGCTCCCGCAGACGTGCGAGCGGATCTTCGATGCCGCCCCGGCGGCAGACTTCGAGGAAGTGCACCTCCTCGACGGGCTGGATGGAGAGGCGCTGGCCGCGCTGGGCGACGGCCATCTCCGAGAGTTGCGCATCGTCTTTGATCGTGCGGAGGGCAACGACCTCGTCGAAGTGCGCCACATAGCCCACGGCGGCGGCGAGCCAGCGGGGGGACTCGGGCTTGGCCTTCGGATCGTAGTAGTCCGAGGCGGGGTCGAACTGGGTGGGATCCGGCTGCGCTTCCTCGCTCACGATGCGGGCAAGACCGACAACGCCGGGCACGGCGCAGTTGCTGTGGTAAAAGAGGACTCCGTCGCCGCGCTGCATGGCGTCGCGCATGAAGTTGCGGGCCTGGTAGTTGCGCACGCCATCCCACAGTTCGCCGTGGGGCAGGCGGGCTTTGAGGTCATCGAGCGAGAACACATCGGGCTCGCTCTTCATCAGCCAGAAACGGGGTGGGGTCGACATCGCGGGCAGTGGATTGACCTCCCGAAACGAAGGCAAGGCGATCCCGCCCTCAGGCCTGCGCGGCCGCCAGGGTGATATAGAAGACGGTGCCTTCGCCCGACACGGTCTCGAAATGGATGCTGCCGCCGTGGGCTTCGATGATCGACTTCGCGATGGCCGAACCGAGGCCCGTGCCACCGGACTTGCCGTAGGTAATGAAGGGCTCGAAGAAGCGCTCGCGGATGGACTCGGGGATGCCCTCCCCATTGTCCGCGATGCGCAGCACGACCGACTTGGCATCGGGCGAGCGCTTGGCCGAGAGCGTGATGTGGCCATCGGTGCGGTCTTGCAGGGCATCGAAGGCATTGCTCACGAGGTTTTGCAGCACGCGCATGAGCTTGTTCTTCTCCGCCATCACGCGGAGGGGCGGCACGTCGACCTCGATCGCCACGTTGTCCGCCTCGAAGAAGGGCAGGTTGAGGCTGCGAAATTCGTCCACCACGCTCCGCAGGTCGACCGGCATCGGGGTGAGGCGGTATTCGCCCCGCGAATACTCCGCGAGGTCGGCCGCCATCGTCACCATGCGCTCGACCTGCTCCTCGACGTTGCGGCAGAGGCGCACGGTCTGCTCATCGCTGTGGCGCTGGCGCAGCAGTTGCGCGCTCATGCTGATGAGGCAAAACGGGTTTTTGAAGTCATGCACGATGGTGTTCATCATCGAGCCGACCACCGCCATCTTCTCCTGATGCACCATGTCGTCGACGTAGTGCCGCGTGGTGTAGTGCAGGTGATGGATCACGCTCTGGAGAAGCGATTCGACCGGGCCTGGCATCTCCTCGAGGAAGCGGAGGAGGGCAACATGCGGAATGCGCACCAGCTCGCAGTCTCCGTAGGCCTCGGCGCGAAGCGCGCGCGGCTCGTGCGTGAGCACCCCGATCTCGCCGAAGAATCCACCCGCATCACTGATACTGATCGTCAGCAGGTGCTTCGTCGGCAGGCGCTTGCGAAAGGCCACCCGCCCCTCGAGGATGAGGTAGAGCGCGTCCGAAGGGCTGCCCTCCTCGAAGATCACGACTTCGTGGCCAAAGCGTTGCACGCTGCTCGCCTTGAGCAGGCCGCTCAGCTTCTCGGAGGGGACTTTCTTGAAAAACGGGTGCTGCTCGATGTCCATGCGGAAGCCGAGAGGACATCACAGCGCAAGTCCCTGCACAAGACCGTTCTGGCGCGTTCCTCGCGGCCACGAGGAACGGGATCCAGTGGGGACGATGGGCCCCGACTGGTCGCGGTCTCTCGCGGGCGGGGCAGTCACGTCGGCGAGCGCGCTCGCGGGATCAGAGGCGTGGGGCCGATCGTTTCAGGGTCGTCCTGTGCCCCATCCGGGGTCCTCGATCGTGCGCGGCGATGGTGAGGCTGAGCCGGC
>JBKHAU010000043.1:0-10694 GCA_046542725.1 Opitutales bacterium | reverse complement strand
GACGGCGGCGGCATGATCATCGACATGCTCTGCCACTGGCGCTACGTCCTCGACAACCTCTTCGGCCCGACCAAGGCGGTCCTATGCCGCGGCGCAACCCACATCAAGGAGCGCGTCGACGAGGAGGGGAAGCCCTACAAATGCACCGCCGACGACGCCGCCTATGCGATGTTCGAAATCGATGGCCCGGACGGCGAGATCGTGGTCAACTTCAACTGTTCCTGGGCCACCCGCGTGCGGCGCGACGATCTCCTCACGCTGCACGTCGACGGCGAACTGGGCTCGGCCGTGGCCGGTCTGCGCAAGTGCCATCTCCAGCACTATGGCAACACGCCGAAACCGGTCTGGAACCCGGACATCGACCAGCCGATCGACTTCTTCGAAGACTGGAGCACGGTGCCCGACCAGGAACTCTACGACAACGCCTTCAAGGTGCAGTGGGAGATGTTTCTCAAACACGTCGTGCTCGACACCCCGTTTCGCTGGGACCTGCGGGAAGGCGCCAAGGGCGTGCAACTCGCCGAGCTCGGCCTGAAGAGCTGGGCCGACCGCGCCTGGGTCAACATCCCCGACCTCAAGGAGTAGGATGGCTGCCCGCACCGCACTCGTCACCGGTGGCTCCCGCGGGATCGGCTTCGGCATCGCCGAGCATCTCGCCAAGGAGGGCTGGAACCTCGTCATCAACGGCATGCGTCCGGAGGAGGGCGTTGCCGAAGCGCTCGAGAAGCTGCGCGCGCACGGCGTCGAAGTGGCCTATGCGCGCGGCGACATCGGCTCGGCCGAGGCGCGCGCAGGCCTCCTCGAGGTCGCCGATAAAGCCGCCGGCGGCGCCCTGAATCTTCTCGTGAACAACGCCGGGGTCGCGCCCAAGATCCGCGCGGACCTCCTCGAGACCTCGGAGGAAAGCTATGACTTCGTCGTCGATACGAACCTCAAGGGCGCCTTCTTCCTCACCCAGGCGGTGGCACGCCGGATGGTGGCGGCGCGGCAGGCGGACGCCTCCTTTTCCGCCGCCATCGTCAACATATCCTCGATCTCCGCCACGGTCGTGAGCATCAACCGCGGGGAATACTGCATCGCCAAGGCGGGCCTCTCGATGGTCACCCAGCTCTTCGCCACCCGCCTCGGGAGCGAGGGCATCCCGGTCTATGAGGTGCGCCCCGGCGTGACCAAGACCGACATGACCTCCGGCGTGACGGAGAAGTATGACAAGCTCATCGCCGAAGGCCTCTGTGTGACCCCGCGCTGGGGTTTCCCCGAGGATGTCGGCAAGGCCGTGGCGGGTCTCGCCCGCGGAGATTTCCCCTATTCCACCGGGCAGGTCATCATGGTCGAGGGAGGTCTGACGATCCCGCGCCTTTAGTTCTCTACACACGCCTTTCGACCGCTCAATTTCGCCCATCATCGCTGATCGGCGGAGATGAGCGGTTTTTTTGTACCCAATTTTCCCCTACCCCATGCAATTCCTCGTCTTCGTTCTTCTCACCTCCCTCATCGCCGTCCTCACCTGGTGGAAGTGCCGCGGTAAGGGCGCCGGCGCCGCCGGCCAGGGCAGCGCGGCGAAGGACTACTTTCTCGCCGGCGGGGGTCTGAGCTGGGTCTTCATCGCCGGCTCCCTCACCCTGACGAACATCAACACCGACACCCTCGTGGGATGGAACGGCAACCAGATGCTCATGGTGATCTGGTGGGAACTCGCCGGCGTCATCGGTCTGCTCCTCCTCGCGCACCTCTTTCTGCCTCTTTACTACAAGGAGGGATGCACGACGGTGACGGAGCTGCTCGAGCGCAAATATGACAACCGGGACCTGCGCGCGACGGTCGCGACGCTCTTTCTCGTGGGCAACGTCTTCATCTTCCTGCCCATCATGCTCTACACCAGCTCGCTCTTTCTGAAGCACCTCTTCGACCTGGAAGTGCCGCTCATGGTCATTGCGACGGTGACGGCCGCGGTCGGGGGCGCGTATGCGATCTTTGGCGGACTGCGGGCAGTGGCCGTTTCGGATACCTTCAGCGGCGTCCTCCTCTTTGCCATGGCCCTGCTCGTCGTCGTGCTTGCGCTCAATGCCGTCGACTGGGACCTGAGCGGCCTGCCCGCCGAGCGGAAGGCCTGGTTCGGCGGCACCGGCTCGACCCTGCCCTGGCACGCCATCCTCACCGGCATGGTCTTCGTGCAGCTCTACTACTGGAGCACCAACCAGACGATCACGCAGCGCGCCCTCGCCGCCCCCAACCTGCGCGAGGCGCAGAAGGGCTGCTACGCCGCGGCCGTCCTTCGCGGCACGATCGTGCCGCTCATCGTCATCGTGCCGGGTCTCTGCGCGTATCAGCTTTTTGGTGACCTGGGTGATGCGACCTACGGCACGATCGTCAGCGCCGTCCTCCCCAAGACCCTTTCGGGCGCGTTCGCGGCCGCCATTCTCGCCGCCACGATGACGAGCTTCAACTCCACCCTCAACGCCTCCGCCGCGCTCTACGTCTGCGATCTGCACCAGCGCTACCTGAATCCCGCGGTCAAGATCCGCCCCCTCAGCGTCGGCGTCTCGGTTCTTTTCGCCGTCCTCGGCGTCGTCCTCGTGCCGGCCTACATGGGGGCGGAGAGCATCATCCAGCTCATCCAGCAGCTCATCGGGCTGTTCAGCATGCCGATCCTCGCCGCCTTCATCACCGGGCTGCTCTTTCGCGGGGTGGATGCGCGGGCGGTCATCGCCTCGCTCGTCTTCGGTGCCCTGCTCTACGCCTGCTTCACCTTTTTCTGGTCACCCCTGCACTTCCTCCACCTCATGGCGATCACGCTGGTGAGCTGCGTTCTCTTCGCCCTCGCGGTCAACGCGGGCGTCCTCGGCGGACGGGCGCAGTTCGCTTTTGCCCGGCAGCACTGAGCAGTCCCCGGCGCGCCGCCAGCGGCGCAGAGCAGCCCGTTTGCAGGGAATCCGCGCACAGCCTCCGCGCGAGACCGGCCGGGCCCCGGATACGCGATCCCTTGGCAACGGCCCAAGTCCTGCAGGGGGCGCTGCCGTTCGCTGCCGCGGCGCGCCCGAAGGTCACGCCCTACCGGGGGCGCTCCCTTTTGCCGCCGCGGCGCTGCCTTTCGCCGCCGCGCATGGTAGGGCGTGACGTCCTCGGCGCGCCGCCAGCGGCGCAGAGTGACCCGTTTGCAGGGAATCCGCACACGACCCCGCACGAACGAGACCGGCCGGTGCGCGGCAAAGGGCGCTTCTGAGCCTACCGCGCGGCGGACGCGGGCAGCTCGTTTTCGCCCTTCACGTAGCCGAAGTTCGCGAGGATGCCGCCATCGACGAAAAGGACGTGGCCATTGACGAACTCGGCGGCCTTCGAGGCGAGAAAGAGCGCCGCATGGGCGACATCGTCGGGTTCGCCCCAGCGGGCGGCCGGCGTGCGGGTCATGACGAGGTCGTTGAAGGGGTGACCGCCTTCGCGGATCGGGGCGGTCTGCTCCGTCGCGATGTAGCCCGGGCCGATCCCGTTGACCTGAACATTGTACTTGGCCCACTCGCAGCACATGTTGGCCGTGAGGAGCTTGAGCCCGCCCTTGGCGGAGGCGTAGGCCGAGACCGAGTTGCGCCCGTAGACACTCATCATGGAGCACATGTTGATGATCTTGCCGGTGCGTTTCGCGATCATGCCGGGGGCGACCCGCTTGCCCACGATGAGGGGGGCCACCAGATCGACCTCGATGACGGCGCGAAAGTCAGCCACCGCCATGTCGAGGATGGGGGTGCGCTTGATGACTCCGGCGTTGTTCACGAGGATGTCGACGGTCCCCACCTCCTCCTCGATCCGAGAGACACCGCGGTCCACCTCGGCCTCATCGGTCACGTCGAAGGCGAAGGGATGCACCGTCAATCCGGCGGCGGCACACTCGGCCCGGCAGCGCTCCAGCTTTTCCTCGGAGCGGCCATTGACGCAGATCGTGGCGCCGGCCTGGCCGAGCTTGCGGGCAATCGCGAGGCCGATCCCGTGGGTCCCGCCGGTGACGAGGGCGACCTTGCCGGTGAGGTCAAAGAGTTCGCTCAGCATCCCGGGGGCGCTCACTTCAACTGGGTGGGTTGGCGCACATCCATGTCGGTATAATCGAGATTTTCCCCGGCCATGCCCCAAATGAAGATGTAGTTGGAAGTGCCCGCGCCACTGTGAATGCTCCAGGAGGGCGAGAGCACGGCCTGATGGTTCTTCATCCAGATATGGCGGGTCTCCTCCGGCTGGCCCATGAAATGACAGACGGCCTGCCCCTCGGGCACTTCGAAGTAGAGGTAGGCTTCCATACGGCGCAGATGCGTGTGGGCCGGCATGGTGTTCCAGACACTTCCGGGCTTCAGCTCGGTCATGCCCATCTGGAGCTGACAGGTCTCCACCACTTCCTTCACGAGCAGCTGGTTGATCTGGCGCTCATTGGATGACTCGAGCGCACCGAGCTGCAGAATGCGCGCGTCCTTCATCGTGACGTGGCGCGCAGGCAGGGACTTGTGCGCCGGAGCGGAATTGAAATACAGCAGCGCGGGTTTGGCCGCATCGGCCGAGGCAAAGGTGACTTCCTTGACGCCCGCTCCGAGGTAGAGAGCCTCCTTGTGCTTGAGCGTATAGGAGGTGCCGTCGGCGGTGATCCGGGCGTCGCCGCCAATGTTGATCAGCCCAAGCTCCCGGCGCTGGAGGAAGAACTCGGCCTTCAGCTCCTCGAAGGTCTCGAGCCGCAGGGTCTCGGTCGTCGGCTTGACGCCACCGACGATGTAGCGGTCGAGGAGCGAATAGACGCACTTGACCTCATTGTCCTCGAAGAGATCGGGGATGAGGAACTCATCGCGGATGCGGCGCGTGTCGTAATGCTTGAAGTCGCCCGGATGGCAAGCGTATCGGATTTCGTATTTCATCGATGAGGAGAAGGAATGAAAAGGGAAGCGTTGAGCTGTATCCGGCCCGCGACGACACTTCGCCGAGCGCGCGCCGCGGCGGCTTCAAGCCGGCCAATGCTGATCGATGTGCGCGAGGCACTGCTCGACTGTGTCGGGTCCGGAATCCTCCAGCAGAATGCTGATGCCCGGCTTGTCCTCGGCGAGGAGGCGGCAGAGGCGTCCGTAGTCGAGCACGCCGAGCCCGGTCGCGACCTGCCGGTAGGTCCCGTCGGAGAGGGTGTAATCCTTGGCGTGGATGATCGCGATGCGGTCGCCGTAGAGCTGAAAAGGTTCCTCGATGAAACGCGCCTCATCGTGGTGATTGTCACCGTTGATAAAATTCACCGGGTCGTGGATGACGACGAGGGCAGGCGAGCTGATCTCGTCGATCAGACGCCGCATTTTTGCCGGGGTGGAAATGGTGTGATGGGCCACGCCTTCCACCGCGACCTTGGCCCCGCAGGCCTCGGCCGTCTCGACCAGTTCGGCGATGCTGCGCACGAGGGCCTGAAAGGTGGCCTCGCTCCCGGTCTCGGGGTCCGGTGCGTAGTCGACATTGGGCGTGCCGGTCTCGAGTCCGACGAGGCTTCCACCCATGTCCCCGACAAAGCGCAGATGATCCTTGAAGAAGCGCAGGAGTTCGCCGCGGCCCTCATCCTCGGGATGCACCGGGTTGATGTAACAGCCAAGCACCGAGATCTGCACATGATGCTCGCGAAAGGCCTCCCCGATCTCCCAGGCCAGTCCCGGGTTCAGGTCCCCCGGCTTGAGGGCGAGGCCGGCGATGGCCTTGTTGAGGGCGAGCTGGGCGCCGCAAAGGCGGCGGCTCGCGAGACGGGAAGCCAGTTCCCCGGGGGCGCAGGTTCCAAAGTCGTGGGCGCGTGCTCCGATTCGTTTCATACCGACACGGAACTCGAAACGAGGTGATTCCTCAAGCGGATGACCTCAACTCCCGCCAACAGCACGATGCCAATGCCGTGCGTATCGTTGAGCCGGGGGAGCAGATCCTTTTTGTAGTATTCCGGGCTGAAGGAGAACTCCGAGCCGCGGCAGACGCCGTAGACATTTCCGTCGCGATCGATGGACGCGCGGTTGAGGGCGCTCCAGGCCTTGTTGACCGCCTCCGTGTAGGGCTCCGGATCCTCGAGCCAGCCGTGACGCACCCCCCGGGAAAAGCCGAAGATCAACATCGCGGTGCAAGAGGTTTCCGGATACGAATCGCGATGGGTGAGGACCTGGTGCCAGTAGCCCTCCTCGTCCTGCAGGGCGAGGAAGCCCGTGCAGAGTTCGCGGAAGAACGCGAGCAGCTCCGCGCGGTCCGGATGCTCCTCGGGAAGGACGCTGAGCAGCTCGGCCAGCGAAAAGAGGGTCCATCCATTGCCGCGTCCCCAGGGGACTCCGGTCGCCATCTCCCGCCGCAGGTCGTAGACGTGGGACATGACGCGGTCCTCGGGAATGTAGAGTCGCTTGCGAAAGCCAAAAAACTGTCGGGCGGCGTCGTCGATGTAGCGGCGCTCCCCGGTCAGCTCATAGTAGCGGCAGAGGAAGGGGACGCTCATGTAGAGGTCGTCCGCCCACATCGTGTTCTCGTGAAACTCGTGCATCATTTCCCGCCGATAGAACGTCCCGTCCGGGAAACGGTCCTGCTGGTTGGCGATGAAGTCGGCAACGAAGTGCGCGATGCGCTCGAATCCCTCCACCTTGCAATGGCGGGCGACCTCCAGCATGCAGGAGCCGAAGGAGCCGCAATCATCCAGGCTGTCGATGCTCGAAAGCAGCCGGTGCATGTGCGTGGGGCCGCCAAAACGGGACCGGTCCCAGAGCGAATACGGGTAGGTCGAACAACACACCTGCACGTGGTCACGCACGTAGGACTGGATCTCCGCCGATTCGAGTTCGAGGCCGGCGTGCAGAAGCCCATAAAGGGTGACGCCGAGGGGATAGTTCCACCGCCCGAAGAAAGGGTTCTCGTTATACAGACGCAGATAGGTCTCGGGCGCATCCAGGCGCCAGTAGCCCGGCCCCTCTGCGGTCTGGTGCACATGGAGAAAGTCCTTCAGCGCATCGAAGACCGACGGATCCACGGCCTCGAAGGGTCCGGCATAGAGCCAGGTCTCGTCACTTCCCTGGAGGTCACATGGACACTGCGTGGGCAGCGATTCGTCGCCTGACCGCAGGGCGAGTTCAAACCCCCAGCCCTCCGCCGTTCCGGTAGAGAACACGACGAGCTCGTGAACCCCCGGAGCGAGTTCCATCTCAAAGCGCTGGCTTGCGCCAGTCTCGCCCGCAAAGACCTCCGTGCCGTCGAGAAGGACGCGGGCCTGTCCCCGCACGGTCGCTTCGACCTGCACGGAGAGCGGTGCGCTGCCGGCATGCTCGAGTTGCGTCCACCCGAGAGCGCTCCGGCCCTCTTGCGGACCAAAAAGTCGTGCGCAGACCCCCAGTTCGCGCTCCTCCGCGGTCCACTCGTTGGACGGGTGCCAGCGGCAACCGGCGGTCGCTTCCGTCTCACCGAGCGTAGGCTGGATGACCGTGCCAGCGGGGACCGGATCGGTGAACAACCACCCTTCCATCCCCTCCCGTTCGGCCGACGGCATCATGAAGACGTAGGGGTGCTTGCCAAGCCATGATCCGAGGTGCCAACCAAAGCCCCCGCGCGTCTTCTTCGCGCGGATCACGAACTGGTTCCAGCCCTTCTGCAGGCTGAGGGTGAAGCGATTGCGTTTGTCCGGATAGCGCTCCGTGAAGATGTTCGAAGACCAGGCCTGCTCGCCGTTGAGATACAGCACGATCGGTCCGTAACAGTTGATGTCGAACATCAGCTCGCCCTCGACCCCGGACCACATCTTGGCCCAGGCGAAAACATACTCCTCGTTCTGTGCCTCGGGGAAGAAGCGGTTGAAGTCCACTTCGTAGCGGTAGTCCGGGGCCCGCTGGATGCCGCGCATGGAAAAGGCGCGACAGGTGACGGGAGCGCGCGGATTCAGCTCCTTGTAACGGTTGGCGATGATCGAAAGCGTCGTCTCGGGGCGATCGCCGGCCACCTCGGCCATGCCAAGGTTCTCCTCGAAGTAGTATCCCAGGGCGCTGGAGGCGTTGTCCTTCATGCGGGTCCTCCACAGCGATAAACGGTCCAACTCGAGCTGCCCAAACGCAGGGCAACCTCCGGCACGGATGTACAATGAGACGGTCGGGGCTTTTTCATAGGGGCCTTGGAGAGGCTTTGCCGGCCGGTGGGTTTCCAGCCAATCGCAACTCCCGAAAATTTTCTCCACGCACGCACACGGGGGACAACGAACCATGTCTCATACAGTCAGAGCCTGCCCCGCTGCATCGGCGTGCAACACAGACGTGCCTGACGATCTCGTGGACATCCACCCAAGGATCCAGCATCCCGGATCGGCGAAAGCCCTGAGACTGCGCTCCGCGCTCCCGGGCACAAAGCCGACGGGGACGTCGGCGCTCCCGGGCACAAAGCCGACGGGGACGTCGGCGCTCCCGGGCACAAGGAAGACGGGGACGTCGGCGCTCCCGGGCACAAAGCCGTCGTCGGCGCTCTCGGGCGCAAGGAAGACGGGGACGTCGGCGCTCCCGGGCAAAAAGCCGACGGGGACCTCGGCGCTCCCGGATTCACCCCTGTCTCGTTCATTCCTGCCCAATGGCGTGGAGAAACATGCGACCCAAACCCTCCCAGGCACCTGCGCGCACCCTGCCGGTCGGGGGATGCACAGAAAAGCGGAGGTCCACGGTCGGGGAACTGAGCCGCAGCGGCAGCCCGATGAAGCCACCGCAGTGGCCACGGCCGGAGTCCAATTGCCGGCTAGCCGTTGTTCGCCGGTGGCCCGAAGAGAAACGTCTGCGACGCGCGCACCATGGTGGGCTTGCCGTTTCGGCGGGGCGCCTCAAAGCGCCACTGCAGAAGTGCCTCCACCGCCGAGGCCACCGCGAGGGGGTTGCTTCCCGCGACCGCTATCGGCATCCGTGGCCGGCCATCCTCGTCGATGATAAACTCGAGGCGCACCTCAACCGTTTCATCCAACTCGACGGGGGCCGGCGGCACTGTTTCGACGGCCTCGACCGGCGTGTCCAGCTGCGCGGGGCGCGCTACGAGATCGGTCTCGTCCAGCCCGATGAAGGTGTTGAGCCGTTCGCTGAGGTGGCCCGAAACACTTCGACCCACGACCGAACCCTCGGCGCTGAAGCCAAACTCGAGGAACTTGCGCGCACTCACCGCTCGGCCGTCGATCGTCGCCGGCTCATAGGACCATGCCTGCACCGCCCGCATCGCCGCTTTCCCGAAGGAGGCCTTGCTGAAGCCGAGGAGGACGGCGTCCACGAGCTTGCCGTCGGCGTCGACGTAGATCATCACCTGCGCACTCCCGGTAGGATACTCCGTCGTGTCGGCCGCCTCGGGGTAGTCGATCGGCGGCTCCTGGATCACCTCGATCGGGGTGATCACAGGCTGCGCAAACAGCGTCCCCCCACTCCAGCCGAGGCAGGCCGCCGCGATGATGAAAATACGGGATGGAAGGAAATGTTGCGTGCTCATGAGAAGAAGCATGCACCCAGCGCGGCCGAAGCTCAATCTCTCCCGCACGGAATTCGATGCCCTCCGCCCCTCCCCCCGGCATCCCGCACCCCTGCCTCGACCGCACCTTTCGCGGGCATCCTTCAGACGATCAAACAGGCGCCCACTCCGCTTCTTACGGTCCGAATAACTCCGCGTTGTGAGCTCCCCGGGGCAAGCGTCTAATCTGAGGTTAACGCTAGGTTGAGACCCCACCCAAAACACTCACCACTCACTCCACTCTCTTACCCGGCGGCTGCCTGCTTCCCAGCGAGCAACTCGCGGCGGTGCTTCCACTCCGCCGGGTCGAACACCAATCCCAACCCATGACCGCCCTGCGCCACGGCTCTGGCGTATCCGGTTTATTACTACATTCTGCAAATTAGCTCCTTAACCAAGACTAAATCATGACTAAACCTCAGCATGTTCCTGCTTCCCCTCCCTGGAAGCTGCTAACCCTCTCGCTTGGGCTCCTGAGCGCGCCGCTTCTTTTCGGCCAGGCGCCGGATGACGACGACGAAGAGGAAATCATCGAGTTGTCCCCCTTTGTGGTGGATGACTCCGGCGACCAAGGCTACTACTCCGAGCGCACGCTCGCCGGCAGCCGCATCGACACGCCCCTCGGCGACCTCGCGGCCTCGATTTCGATCGTGAACCGCGAACAACTCGAAGACACCGCCGCGACGGACATCAACGAAGTCTTCCTCTACGACATCAACACGGAGGGTGCCGACACCTATACCCCCACCGTGACGAGCTTTCGTCCGGGTCTGCGTGACGCCAACGCAGGCTTCAGTGCGGCCAACACCGGTGAGCTGGCCAGTTATTCGGGCTCTAACCGTATCCGCGGTCTGGCCTCGCCCGACAACTCGCGCAACTACTACCGGTCGATCGGCCTGATCGGCTTCGACTCCTACAACACGCGCTCCGTCGAGATCAACCGCGGCCCGAACTCCCTCCTCTTCGGTCAGGGCAGCCCGGCCGGGATCGTGAATCAGAACACGGCGACAGCGATGGCCGACGTGACACAGACGGAAGTTCAGCTCCGTCTCGGTCAGTACGGCTCCTTCCGTGCGCACTTCAACCACAACCAGCCGATCATCGAGGACGTCCTCGGGATCTATGTGGCCGGCCTCTACGACGCTGAGGACTTCCGCCGCGGGCCGTCCTATGACAACGACCGGCGAGTCTATGGTGCCATCACCTACCAGCCGAAC
>JBKHAU010000042.1:0-10705 GCA_046542725.1 Opitutales bacterium | reverse complement strand
GACCTACCTCACGCGCCTCCGTCACATAGGTCGTGAGGTAGGTCTTGTAGTCCTCGGTCGGGGTATAGCGTTCGGCCTTGGTCCAGTCGCGGTCATTGTGGCCAAACTGGATGAGGAGGTAATCGCCCGCGCTCATCGAGGACTTCACGCTCTCCCAACGCCCTTCTTCGATGAAGCTGCGGGAGCTGCGCCCGCCGATCGCGCGGTTCTGCACGACGAAGGCATCGCTCGTGAGGAAGTGCGGCAGCTCCTGTCCCCAGCCGCGCTGAGGGTAGCTGCTCGCGCCGTAGCTCGCCACGGTCGAGTCACCGATGACGAAGACATCCGCCGGCGCTAGCGGCAGATCGTTCGGGGTGATGAGGGCAATGAGCGGCAGGGTGCTCGCGGCATACGGCGAAAGATTGCGTGCGAGGCGGAAACCGATCGTGTCGGACCGCGTCGTGGCGGCGGCTTCGGCGCGCGCGGCGAGGGCGCAGGCCGCGGCGTCATCGGCCCAGCTGCCACCGCGCACCCGGCGGCCACTGCCGGCGGCATCCCAGCACCACTCGGCAATGTTCCCGCTCATGTCCTGCTGCCCGGCGTCGTTGGCCGCCTTTTGCCCCACCGGCCAGGTGCCGGCTCCGGCCGAAAGATCGCAGGCCGCGCCACTGGCGTTGCCCGCATACCAGCCGACGGCGTCGAGGTCGTCTCCTCCGCTGTAGGTGGTGACCAGGGCACCGGCGCCGCCGATGGCGGCAAACTCCCACTCGGCTTCGGTCGGCAGGCGGTAGCCGTCGGCCGTGGCGTCGATCGACGGCGTGCTCTCGCCGCTGCGGTAGATTTCGGTCCCGAGGCGGTAAACCGGCCGCAGGCCCGCCTCCTCGCTCCGTGCATTGCACCACTTGACGACGTCGTACCAGGAAACCGAGGACACCGGGTGACTGTCGGCACAGCCCGCGCCCACGCTCGCGAGGTCATAGCCATGAGCCGCCGCCCAGACCGCGACGCTTCGCCATTCGCCCCAGGTAACTTCACTCTCCCCGAGGAAGAACGTCTCCACCGTCAGCTCGCCGAGGCTCGACGCCGAGCCCCGCGTCCCGCCGGTGATCTGGTTCAACCCGGCCGGCGCACCGCTCAGAAAGGTCCCGAGGATGCGGTAAAACTCGTGGTCGACGCTGCCAACGGGCACGCGCACCTGCAGGTGGGTCGCATCGAGCGTCGTGAATGTCGCCCCGCTCACTTCCGCCCAATCCGTCGAAATGAGGTCGGCGCTGGCCTCGAGGGCGTAGAGATTGGCCTGCGCGTCGGCGTTGGAAAAGACGATCGTGAGAAATCCATTCTCATAGCGAACGTCGGTGTGCTCAATGGTGGCGGCGGCGCGTACGGGCAGGCCCATGCCCAGCACCAGCGCCCCGAAACAGGCGAGGAAAAGCTTCATAAGGAGGAGGGGGTCAGCTCCGTCCGGAGACCTTCCAGCCGGGGCGTCACCATAGACCGGCGAATGGCGAATGCCGGCGACCCGCTTCATTTCGGACGGTCAACAGAAGGGCGCTGCGCGCAGCCTCAGCGCGCTCTGAGTCTTCCCCGCCCTACGGTTTGAGGAGAACGAACGACACGTCGTGCCGACGCCGCACCTCGAGGAGGACGCGATCGGGCTCGGCCGCATAGGCTTCGTAGATCGCCCGCAGGTCACGCAGGTCGCGCACCGGCTGGCGGTTGGCGGCGAGGATGACGTCGCCATGGCTGAGGCCGGCGAGGGCGGCGGGAAAGGCCTGCTGCAAGCCGATGACGAGCAGCCCGTCGGCGGTGTCGTATTTACGCTCGCGGGCGATCGCGCGGCTCACCTCCTGCACGCTCAGCCCCCAGTCCTCGAAAGCGTCGCGCTCCCCCACCCGCGTCTCGAGGCGCTCGGTCGCGACCGCCACCTCGCGGGTCTTCTCCCCGCGGCGAAGTTCGAGGGAAAGGGTCGCCCCGACGGGCGACTGCGCCACGCGGTGAAGGATGGGCGGGAGCTGTTCGGGGAAGCGGCCGTCGACCGGCTCGCCGTCGATCCGCAGGAGGATGTCGCCCGGCCGCAGCCCCGCCGCGTCGGCCGGCGACCCGGGATCGATCGACTCGAGGAGCACGCCCTCGTTTGCCTTGAGCCCGAAAAAGCTCTCGAGATCCTGCAGCGGGGCGAGCCGCACCCCGATATAGCTGCGCTCCACCTCGCCGGCCGCGAGCAGCGCCGCCATGACGCTGCGCGCGATGTCGGCGGGGACCGCGAAGGAGAGATTGTTCGCCCCGAGGTAGCTGCGCGTGTTGATCCCGATGACGGCACCGGTCTCGCTCACGAGCGGCCCACCGCTGTTGCCCGGGTTGATCGCCGCGTCGGTCTGCAACCAGTTGTTGAAATATCCCGTCTCGTATCCACGAATTTGTGACGAGGCCGCGAAGTAGCGGCGGGGATTGGAGATGATGCCCTTCGTCACGGTGCGGGCGAGGCCGTTGGGCGTGCCGACGGCAAGGACCGGTTGGCCGGCATAGAGAGTCGCGGAATCGCCAAAGCGCGCGACGGAAAACTCCAGCCCGCGCGCCGCCACCTCCTCGAGGTCGAGCTGGATGACGGCGAGGTCGGTCCAGTGGTCCCAGCCGACAAAGGTGGCGTCGACCCGCTCGAGGTTGGCGAGGGTCACGACGATGTCCTCCGCCATCGGCCCGACGACGTGCGCGTTGGTCAGGATATGGCCCTCGGGCGTCATGATCACGCCGCTGCCCACTCCGCGGGTGGTGAGCTTGGCCCCGGCCTCATAGGTCGCCTCGCGCACGTCGATGCGCACGACGGCGTCGAGGAGCACCTCGAAGTCACGCGCGGCGGGCTCCCTCGACCGGGGGCTCGACGCGCAGCCCACGAGGAGGGAGAGGACCACGGCCCCGAGGAGCGCCACCGCACGGCGCAAAGCCGCGGGTTGCTTCGTTGACGGAAAAAAAACGGGCATGCAGTTTTGAGGTTTTCCTAGTTTCCCATGTCCAACCAACGCAAGCAGTACGCGCACGTCGAGATCGAGGCCCGCTGGCAGCAATACTGGGAGGCGCACGCCACCTTCCAGGCCCCCGACGCGTCCGACAAGCCGAAGTACTACATCCTCGAGATGTTTCCCTACCCGAGCGGCGCCGGGCTCCACGCCGGCCACGCCGAGAACTTCACCGGGACCGACGTGCTCGGGCGCTACAAGCTCGCCACTGGCCACAACGTGCTGCACCCGATGGGCTGGGATGCCTTTGGCCTGCCCGCCGAGCAATACGCGGTGAAGACCGGGACCCACCCGGCGAAGACGACCGCGGTCAACATCGACAACTTCCGTCGCCAGCTGAAGAGCCTCGGCTACGCCATCGACTGGTCGCGCGAGGTGAACACGACCGATCCCGGCTACTATCGTTGGACGCAGTGGATCTTTCTCCAGCTCTTCAAGCATGGCCTGGCCTATGTCGACGAGCGCCCGGTGAACTGGTGCCCCGCCCTCGGCACCGTCCTCGCCAACGAGGAAGTGATCGACGGCAAGAGCGAGGTCGGCGGCCACCCCGTCGAGCGGCGTGCCCTCCGCCAGTGGGTCCTGCGCATCACGCGCTACGCCGACAAGCTCCTTGCCGGCCTCGACACGGTGGACTGGCCGGAATCGACCAAGACCCAGCAGACGCACTGGATCGGCCGCAGCACCGGCGCCGAGATCGACTTCGCCATCGCCGGCACAGAGCACTCCCTGCGCGTCTATACGACCCGCCCGGACACGCTCTTTGGCGCGACCTACATGGTCATCGCGCCCGAGCACCCACTCGTCGCTGCCATCACCACGCCCACACAGAAGCCCGCGGTCGAGGCCTACGCCACCGCCGCCGCGCACAAGAGCGACCTCGACCGCACCGAGCTGGCGAAGGACAAGAGCGGGGTCTTCACCGGCGCCCATGCCATCCACCCCGTCACGGGCGAGCAGATCCCCATCTGGGTGGCCGACTACGTCCTCATGTCGTACGGCACCGGTGCGATCATGGCCGTGCCCGCGCAGGACGAGCGCGACTGGGAGTTCGCGAAGAAGTTCGACCTCCCGATCGTGCGCACCGTCCAGCCGCCCGAGGGCTGGGACGAGGACCAGGCCTACACCGGCGACGGACCCGCGATCCACAGCGACTTCCTCGACGGCCTGCCCGTGGCCGAGGCCAAGGCCCGGATGATCGCCTGGCTCGAGGACCACCAGAAGGGCCATGCCCAGGTGAACTTCAAGCTGCGCGATTGGCTCTTCAGCCGTCAGCGCTATTGGGGTGAGCCCTTCCCCATCGTCTGGGTCGACGAGTCCGCCTACGCACAGGTCCGCGCGGCGGGCGGCGCCGTCGCCGAGATGCTCCCGCCCGACCCGGTCACCTACACCGAAGACGGCGTCGTCCACTACGCCCTCCCCATTCCCCCGAGCCGGCTCCCCGTCAAGCTTCCCGCCACCGACACCTACAAGCCCGCCGGCGACGGCCAGAGCCCGCTCGCCCTCCTCACCGACTGGACGCACGTCTTCTTCAACGTTGCGACCGGTGAGACGATGCCGCGCAAGGACTACCTCTCCAACCCCTCGACCGACGGCCGGCAGACCTGGGTCTCGGCCACCCGCGAGACCAACACCATGCCGCAGTGGGCCGGCAGCTGCTGGTACTACCTGCGCTACATCGACCCGCACAACGACGAGGCCCTCGTCGACCCCGCCAAGCGCGACTACTGGGGCGTGCCCGACTTCTACATGGGCGGCAAGGAACACGCCGTCCTCCACCTGCTCTACGCCCGCTTCTGGCACCAGTTCCTCGTCGATATCGGCGTGCATCACGACCCCGAGCCCTTCAAGAAGCTCTTTCACCAGGGCATCGTGCTCGGCGAGGACGGAGAAAAGATGTCGAAGAGCCGCGGCAACGTGGCCAACCCCGACGACTACCTCGTCACCCACGGGGCCGACGCCTTCCGCGTCTACCTCATGTTCATGGGCCCGCTGGAGGACTCCAAGCCGTGGAAGACCGATGGCATCGAGGGGCCCTCCCGCTTCCTCAAGAAGATCTGGCGCGAGTTCACCGGCGAGACCGAGGGGCTGTCCCCAAAAATTCACGACAGCGGCGACGAGACCCCCGCGACGAAGAAGCTCCTTCACCAGACGATCAAAAAGGTGACGGAGGACATCGAGGCGATCCACTACAACACCGCCATCTCCGCCATGATGGTGCTCGTCAACCACCTGGGGAAGGCCGAGACGATCCACCGCGAGACGGCCAAGACCCTCGTCCAGCTTCTCGCCCCCTTCGCCCCGCACCTCGCCGAAGAACTCTGGGAACGCCTCGGCGAGGCCCCGAGCGTCGCCCACGCCCCCTGGCCGGCCTTCGACCCCGCCCTCCTCGTCGAAAGCGAAGCCGCCCTCGGCGTCCTCATCAACGGCAAGCCCCGCGGCGAAGTGACGGTCGCCAAGGACGCCCCCCAGGACGCCGTCCTCGCCCTCGCCCAGGCCGACCCCAAAGTCGCCGCCCACCTCGAAGGCAAGACCCTCCGCAAGGTCATCTACGTCCCCGGCAAGATCCTCAACCTCGTCGTCGGCTGAGGGCTCCCCCTAAACAATCCTCCCCCCCCTCCTACTCCTAATCCTAATCCCACCCTTAATCCTAATCGCACCCCCTCCCCCTCCTACTCCTACTCCTAATCCTAATCCTACTCCCCCTCCCCCTCCTACTCCTAATCCTAATCCCACCCACTCCTCCCACCCGCTTTCCAGCCGGTCGCCACGCCCATTCCCGTCTTTGATTAGGATTAGGAGTAGGAGTAGGATTATGATGAGGAGGATGGGGAGGAGGAAGAATCACTAAATGACCGCCGCCCTTTCCCGCTTCCTCCCCCCTTCCTTCGACCCTTCCAAACCCGTCGCGGTCGTCGCGGGGCAGCGCGATTACCCGGTCCTCGTCGTGCAGGGGCTGCGCGCGGCGGGGGTGCCGGTGCGGCTCATCGCCTTCGAGGGCGAGACGCGGGAGGACCTCTACGCGGAGTTTTCCGAGCGCGAGCGGGCGCGCATCAAGGTCGGCCAGGTGGGCAAGATGCTGAAGGCGCTCGAGCGGCTGGGGGCGCGCTACGCGATCTTTGTCGGGCAGATCACGCCGGGACGGCTCTTTCGCGACCTCACGCCCGACCTCAAGGCCCTCGCCATGCTCTCGCGCCTGAAGGAGCGCAACGCCGAGACGATCTTCGGGAGCATCGCCGCCGAGATCGAAAAGATCGGGGTGGAGATGCTCGATGCGCGCGCCTTCATGGACGCCCAGCTCGCGACCGAGGGCCTCATGACCCCCGGGCGCCAGCGGGCCGAGCCGGAGCACATCGCCCACGGCATCCGCATGGCGCGGGAGATCGCCGCCCTCGACATCGGCCAGGGGGTGGTCGTGCGCAAGGGCACGGTGCTCGCCGTCGAGGCCTTTGAGGGGACCGACGAGATGCTTGCCCGGGCGAACAAATACAAGACCGACAAGCTCATCTTCGTGAAGACGAGCAAGCCGCGCCAGAACCCCTATTTCGACTGGCCGGTCTTTGGCGCGAAGACCCTCGAGACGATGCGCGCGGCGGGCATCACGACCGCTGCCCTCGAGGCCGACCGCACCCTCCTGCTGCACCGTGAGGCCTTGATTGAACAGGCCGGGCGCGCCGGCATCGAACTGTTGGGTTACCGCGCCTGAGCGTTGCGCCCCCGATTTCCACCCGCATCCTTCACCCGCATGAGCCAGCCCCGCTTCCTTACCCGCCTCGGTATCACCTTCCTCGGCATCGCCGTGAGCGCGGTTGCCCAGCTCCAGTTCGAGCACACCGCCGTGCAGCACCAGGCCGCCCTCTCCGAAGAGGGCTACACCGCCGTCTTTCCCTTCACCAACACCGGCGACGAGACGGTCGAGATCACCGGCATCCAGTCGACCTGCGGCTGCACCGTGCCCGAGCTCGACAAGCGCATCTACGCCCCCGGCGAGTCCGGCGAGCTCGAAGCCGTCTTCACCTACGGCGCGCGCGTCGGGCAGCAGCGCAAGCTGGTCCGCGTCTCGACCGACGCCGGGATGCACGAGCTCCAGATCGCGGTCATCATCCCCCAGCGCTACGAGATCGAGCGCCGCCTCCTCACCTGGAGCGCCGAGGAAACCGGCGAGGCGAAGGCCTTCGTCATCGAGTTCCACCACAACACGCCCGTCACGCTGGACGAGGCCGACCTCCTTCCCCGGGAGTTCACCACCGAGGCGAAATGGAACGAGGACGGCAGCCGCCTCGAACTCCAGGTCACCCCCGAGGCCGACCTCCGTCCCGGCCTGCGCCGCGGCGAACTGCGCTTCACCGATGCCACCGAGCATTCCCTGAGCATTCCCATCTACGTGCGCATCGAAGGCTGAGCCTCGCTCCTGCGCCCCCATTTTTCCCGAGAACCGCCCCCACCAGAACCACCCGCATGCTCCGCACCCGTTTTTCCCGCCGCTTCCTTTCGGTCCTTGCCTCCATTGGCCTCGCCCTCCTCCTCCCCGCCGCCGAACTGCCCGAGAAGCACCCCCTCGACAAGTCCGAGACCCGCACCTTCACGCTCGAGAACGGCCTGCGCGTGGCCCTCGTCTCCGATCCGGACCTGAACATGGCCTCCGCCTCGATGTCCGTCGGGGTGGGCTCCTACGCGAACCCGCCCGAGGCCCAGGGGCTCGCTCATTTCCTCGAGCACATGCTCTTCCTCGGGACCGAAAAGTTCCCTGACGAGGCCGAATACGACGCCTACCTCGACCAGAACGGTGGCTATCACAACGCCTACACCGCGAGCGACCACACGAACTACCACTTCGAGGTCTTTCCCCGGGCCTTCGAGGGCGCCCTCGACCGCTTCTCCCAGTTTTTCATCGCCCCGCTCTTCACCGAGGAGTTCACCGCACGCGAACTGAACGCGGTCGACTCCGAGTTCGCCAAAAACCGGGAGGACGACGACTGGCGCACCAACTATCTCTTCAACCTCCACGTCCGCGCCGATCATCCGCAGAACCAGTTCTCCACCGGCAACCTCCAGAGCCTTCAGGACGTGCGTCGCGAGACCCTCATCGACTTTTACGAGGAGCACTACAGCGCCGACCAGATGGCCCTTTCGCTCGTCTCCCCGCTCACCCTCGACCAGATGGAGGCCTGGGTGCGCGAGTATTTCGCCCCCATTCCCAACCAGGAGCGCGTCCGCCTCCTCTATCCCGCCGATGTCCTCGAGCAAAAGGAGGCCCTCCGCCTCCTCCAGATCCAGTCGACCGAGGATCGCCGCGAACTCTCCCTCGTCTTTCCCCTCCCCAGCCTCGAGCAGGACTGGGATGCCAAGACCGCGTCCCTCGTGAGCCACATCGTCGGCTATGAGGGTGAAGGCAGCCTCCTCTCCGACCTGAAGGAAGCCGGCCTCGCCTCCGGCCTCGGCGGCTCCGTCTGGTCCCCCACCCGCGACTACGCCTGGCTTTACGTCACGGTCGACCTGACATCCGCCGGCCTCGCTGACTACGACCGCGTCATGCAGATGGTCCTGGGCTACTTCAAGGCCATCCGCGAGGAGCCTTTCCCGGAGTACATTTACGAGGAAATGGCCACCATGGCCCGCCTCGACGAGCTCTACGCCGACAAGGGCGAAGGCGCCCAGCGCGCGGTCGCCCTCGCCAACCGCGCCCTCGAGGTGCCTCTCGAAAAGGCCATCCGCGCCCCCTACCTCTTCGAACGCCAGGATCCCGCACTCTACCAGACCCTGCTCGAGGCCGTCTCCCCGCAGAACATGCTCGTCATGCTCATGGCCCGCAGCGTCGAGACCGACCAGGTCGAGCCCATCTATGGCACCGAGTACAGCTACGCCGAGATCACCGGCGAGCGCTTCGAGGCCCTCGTCGAGGCCCCCGTCCTCGACGCCTTCACCCTGCCCGCGCCCAACCCCTTTGTCCCCGAGTCCGTCGCCCTCGTGCCGGAACGCCCGATCAAGCTCCTCGACCGCCCCGACCTCGAGCTCTTCTACGGCCAGGACACCACCTTCCAGCGCCCCAAGGTCGCCATGACCTTCAACTTCCGCCCCGTCTGGGAGGACACGACGGTGCGCGACGACGCCCTTCTCGACCTCTACCAGGCCTGCTTCTACGAGGCGGTGAATGAGCTCGGCTACGCCGCCCGCGCCGCCGGGGCCAACTACGCCCTCTCCACCTCCTTCGATGGCGTGGCCCTCTCCTTCTCCGGCTACAGCGAGTCCGTCGCCACCCTCGCGGAGGAACTCGTTGCCCAGCTCCGCTCCTTCGAACTGACCGAAGACCAGTTTGCCGCGGTCAAGGACCGGCTCCTGCGCGGCTGGCAGAACGCGATCTACGGCAACGCCTTCCGCTTCATGAACCTCTACCAGCGGCAGGTCGCCCAGGAGGCCGTCTTCCTGCCCTGGCAGAAAGCGCCCGCCGCCGAAGACCTCACCCTCGAGGATGTCTACGCCTTCCGCGACCGCCTCTTCGCCCGGGGCCGTGTCGAATCCCTCGCCTACGGCAACCTCACGCCCGACGAGGCCATCGCCCGCGCCGAGTCCGTTGTCGCCCAACTCGACTTCGACTCTGCCCGCGAAGAGGACGTCTATGCTACCCGCCTCCTCCAGCTCGAGCCGGGCGCCGACCTTGTCTTCGAGGAGGTCCTTCCCAGCAACAACTCCTGCTTCCGCACCGACATCATCGTCGGCGATGACAACCCGACCGACCGCATGGCCCTCGCCATCGCCGCCAACCTCCTCAGCTCGCCCTACTACGCCGAGATGCGCACCCGTCAGCAGCTCGGCTACGTCGTCTGGTCCGGCCAGTTCCTTCGCGAGGACCGCCTCACCTTTCTCTTCCTCATCCAGTCCAGCGAATACACCCCGGTCGAACTGAAGGAGCGCTCCGACGCCCTCGCCGCGACCTTCCCCCAGATCCTCGCCGACCTGCCCGCGGAAGCCTTCGCCCAAGCCCGCGACGCGGTCCGCTCCGAACTCGAGAAAAAGCCCACCAGCATCGCCGAAAAGGCCGCCGAGTTCGCCGCCCTCGCCTTCGCCCACGACGAAGACTGGAACCGCACCCAGGCCGCCCTCGACGCCCTCGACGAGATCGAGCGCGAGGACGTCATCGCCCTCGTCGAACGCGTTCTCGACGACTCCGTCTCACCCTCCACCACCGTCTTCCTCTACGCCCGCCAACACGCCGACACCGCCGAAGAGGTCGACGGCATCGAGAACATCCTCGAATGGAAAGAGGAGATGGAATACGAAGCGGCCATGTAGTGGTAAAGGGCGAGCCTGTCAGCCGCGCCCGGGCCCCGCGCCCTCGCCCTGCCGGTTGACAGGCTTTTGCGCACGGCGTTGAGTGAGGGCTTCTGAAACGTGACGCGGGGCGCTCCGATGAGCTGAGAAGGACCCGTCGAACCTGCTCCGGATAATGCCGGCGAAGGGACCGTCAACGGGCGCGGCGAGCGTCAGGCAGGCGGTTTTGCGCCGCTCACCGACTCACGCCATGCCACCTGCCAACGTCCCTATCGACACCGTCGCCGACATCCTCGACGACCTTCGCGCGACCCCACCCCTCGTCCACTGCCTGACCAACGAGGTGGTGAAAAACTTCACCGCCAACGCCCTCCTCGCCCTCGGCGCGGCCCCGGCGATGGTGGAGCACCCGGTCGAGGCGGCCGAGTTCGCGGCCATTGCCGATG
>JBKHAU010000041.1:0-10718 GCA_046542725.1 Opitutales bacterium | reverse complement strand
CATCGTCCTCGACCGCCAGTTGCACACGGCCCCCGAGGGCGCGCGCGCGGACCCGGATCGCCCCCCCGGAGAAGGAAAACTTGGCCGCATTGGAAAGGAGGTTGGCCACCACTGAATTGACGAAGGAGACCGCCTCGACAACCACCTCGAGGCTTCGCGGCATCTCCAACTCGATCTTGATCGACTTGCGCTCGAGGCGATCATGCACGACCTCGAGAGATTGCGCGACGAGCGCGTGGAGTGGCCACGGCTGCAGTGGCAGCTCCTGCTTGCCATCTTCGCAAGCCCGCATTTCGCGCACGAGCCCGGTCAACTCCAGGACGCGGTCGAGCGACTGCCGCATGGCCTCCTCGACTTGAGCAAAGAGCGCCGGCTTCTCCCGGCACATCTCGAGGGCGGAGCGTACCGCGCCGACCGGTCCGGTCACATCGTGACACATGAGCTGGAGCAGTTCCCGCTGCTCAATCATCTGCGCCATCGTGAGGTCGCGCTGGCGCTTGAGGTCGAAATGCACCCGGATGCGGGCCGCCAGCTCGGAGGCATAGAGGGGCTTGAAGATGAAGTCCACCGCGCCCGCCTCGAAGCCGCGCAGCATCTCCGCCCGGTCCTTCAGCTTCGAGGTCAGGATGACCGGGAATTGAGCAAGCACAGGGTCGGCCTTCAGCTCACGGCAGAGCTGGAAACTCGCCCCGCGAGGAAAGAGGGCATCGACGAGGGCGAGGTCGACGCGCTCGGCCCGGATCGCTTCGAGCGCTTCGTCCGGCGTGGCACAGCGGATCACCTCACAGTCGCTCGCCTGCGCAAGGACGATCTCGATGACCTTGGCGGTCTCCCGCACCACTTCCGCGAGGGCGATGCGGGGACGCCGGCCTGACGCCGTTGGTCTCATTCCGTAAGGATCATCTGGGCCGTGCGGAGGAAGGAGTCGCGCGCCTCCTCCACCAGACGGCGCACCTCCGCATTGGTTATCTGGTCCGTCACCGGCGGATAGATCGGGACGGCATAGTCGCGCTCCTCGCAGCCTGTGCCCACCTTCTCGCAGAGCCGCACGGCATAGTGCAGCATGCTGAGGAGGGGGGGGCGCTTGGGTGCCCGCTTCGGTTCGAGGTGAAAACCAATCGAGTAGGTCATCTCGCGGGGAAACTCCCAGCGGCCGAGAAGCCGGGCGCCGGCCTGCGCGTAGTCGAAGCCCACCATCGCGCGCTCCCACTGGGCGAGAGGCAGGAAGTTGTCCCAGAGCACGTCGATTTCGAAATCGGTCAGGATGTTGTTGATCACCACCTTGCCGATGGCGAAGAGGAGCCCGACGGTGGCCGCTTCGGCCGCATCCTCGCCCAGGGCACGGGCCAATCCCTCCATCAGGACCGAGACCGTCACGGTCTCCGCCCAATAGTCGTGGGCACTGATGCTGTATTTGTTGAGATCCCGACTGCAGAACTGGCGGGCGAGGACGAGGCCGACGACGCGCTGCACCTCGTTGTAGCCGATCCACGCCACCGCGGTCTGGATGTCCCGGCACTTCTCCGCGCGCACAAAGACCGGACTGTTGCTCACGCGAATGACGTCGAGCGTGAGAGCGGCTTCGGTCCGGATGAGGCGCGCCAGCGAGTCGAGGTCCGAGTTCGGTGACTTCAGCAACTTCGAGAGCTGCGAAAGCACCGCCATGTTGGGATAGAGTTCCTGCACATGGTCGAGCGCTTCGAGAAATTCTTTCTTGTTTCCCATCGATCGGGTTCGGACGGCGGTGGACGTCGACGTCCTACATCGGCGCCGTTCGGCCCCAATCCACGCCCTTCGCCGAAAATTACGCCGCCGGCCCCCGCTCGCTAGAGTTCTTCCACCGCCTCGAAGACGAGGGCCACCCGGTCCTCTCGCCGCGATGGGTCGAGGAGGACGGTGAAGCGCGCCTCCCAGTCGTTGCATCCCTCCGGATCGACGAGCATCTGGGCGACGTGGCAAAGGCCTTCGGGCCGGTCCTCCTCGAAATGGCTGTGCTTCGCCGCGCGGCCTTCGGGATCGAGGCGAAAGCTCTCGCGAGCTTCAAAAAACGGCGCAAACGCCGCCTCCAGTTCGGCCGCTTCGAGGCCCTCGTTGTCCAGGCGCTCGAGGGCCATCTCCCAATCCGCGATGAAGACCGCGCGCAGGACTTCAAAGATCGCTGCGCGCACCCGTCGTTGAAAGCCGACCGGCTCGCGCGTCCAGTCGAGGGTCTGGGGTCGCACCGGCTTATCCTCGACCACACCGGGCACGTAGTCCGGATCGCGCAGACGCTCCCACTCGTCGACGAGGCTCGAGTCGGTCGCGTAGATGAGTTCGCGCAAATAGTGCTCCATTTCGAAGACGGCCTCGGTCTTGAGCCCGTCGGGCACGGTCTGCGCGAGCACCTTGTAGACCTGCGCAAGGTGGCGCAGGAGCACCCCTTCGGCGCGGACCAATCCATACTCGCGGACGTATTCGCTGAAGCCCATATAGCGCTCATACATCTCGCGCGCGATCGACTTGGGGCGGACGTTCTCCTTCTCCACCCAGGGGTGCGCCTCGCGAAAGACGTTGAAGGTCTCGTAGAGGAACTCGCGCAGGGGCTTGGGGTGCTCGATCGCGTCGAGCTTGTTCATCCGCTCCTCATAGGGCACGCCGTCGGCCTTCAGGCGGGCGAGCTCCTCGGTCTTGAGGCGGTCGACCTGCCGCCGGAGAATGAGGTCCGGATCCTCCACGATGGACTCACAGAGGGTGAGCACATCGAGCGCGAAGTCCGGGGCCTCGGGCTCGAAGCGCGGGAGGGTGTCGAGGAGGTAGAGCGAAAGCGCCTGATGAAGGGAAAAGTCGGCCTGCAACTCGACGTTTACCTGCAGTTTGCGCCCCGACGGAGAAGGCTTGCGCAGCTCCACGATCTTGCGCTCGAGAAGGGCGCGAAAGAGCTGCCAGGCGCGCCGCCGGAGCACGCCCTTGCGGTGCTCCGTGACATGGGCATCGCGTATCAGGTCCCTCATCACACGGCAGCCGTCCTCCTCGCGACTGAGGACCTGCAGGAGCATGCCGTGAGAGACGTCGAACTGCGGCGTGAGCCCTTCGGGGGGGGCGCTCTGGAGCTTCTCGTAGGTCTGTTCGTCCCACCCCACCTGGCCCTTTGGGGGAGTCTTCTTGACGAGCTTCTTCTTCTTTTTCGGATCGGCGGCTGCCTTGGCTTCGGCGCGCTTGTTCTCGATCACATGCTCGGGGGCCATCGCCACGACATCGCCTTCATCGTCGAAGCCGCGGCGCCCCGCCCGCCCCGCGATCTGGCGAAAGTCGCGCACCCGCAGGACGGCCGACTTCTGCCCGTCGTATTTCCAGAGCTGGGTGAAGACGACGGTGCGGATGGGCACGTTGATCCCGACGCCGAGGGTGTCCGTCCCGCAGATGACCTTGAGCAATCCCTTTTGCGCGAGCGACTCGACGAGGACGCGGTATTTCGGCAGGAGTCCCGCGTGATGCACGCCGATGCCGCTGCGCAGCCAGCGGCGGATGTCCTTGCCGAAGGGACTGTTGAAGCGCACCCCTTCGATGGCGGCGCCGAGACGGTCACGCTCCTCGCGGCTGGCGACCTGAAGGGAGACAAACTGCTGCGCCGCTTCCGTCGCCGCCCGCTGCGTGAAATAAACGAGGTAGATCGGTGCCTTGCCCGCCTCGAGGAGCCCCTGCACCTCCTCCAGAACCGGCTCCTCCGAATACGAAAAACGCAGCGGCACGGGCCGGCGGTCACTCTTCACCGTGACCGCTTCGCGGCTCGTCATCCGCTCCAGTTCGGTCTCGTAAAAACGCGTCTCGGGCAAGGTCGCCGACATGAGGAGGAACTGGGTGCGCGGCATGCACAGAAGCGGAATCTGCCAAGCCGCCCCGCGATCGGGGTCGCCGTAGTAGTGAAATTCGTCCATCACGACGGCCGCGATCTCCGCGCGGGAACCGCCGCAGAGGGCGATGTTGGCGAGGATCTCGGCCGTGCAGCAGAGGATCGGGGCGTCCTCGTTGACCGTCGCATCCCCCGTCATGAGCCCCACATTGTCCGGCCCATGGTCGCGGCAAAGGCTGAGGAATTTCTCGTTCACGAGCGCCTTGATCGGGCAGGTGTAGACCGCCCGCTCTCCCGCGCAGAGCGCCTTGTAAAGCAGCGCCGCGGCGACGAGCGACTTGCCCGAGCCCGTCGGCGTGTTGAGAATCACATGACGCCCGCCAAAGAGCTCGAGGATCGCCTCCTCCTGTTCCTCGTAGAGTTCGAGGCCGCGCGCCGCCATCGCCTCAATGAAACGGTCGAGGACGGCGTCGGCCTCCGCCTTCCCCTCCAGCGGGGCAAGCGGGACGACAGGGGGCTTGGGCGTGGCTTCCATGAACGCTCACGAGGAAGCGCCCCGCGCGCGGACGGCGCAAGGGCGGAAGGCGTGGCTTGCTACCAAACGATTTCGATCCCGTAGCGCTCGAAGCACGGATCGCGGCTGACGAGCGGCAAACTCTCGATCCGGGCAACGGCGACGAGGAGCCGGTCAAACGGGTCCCGATGGTGAAACGGCAATCGTGCGACGGCGAAAAGATGGGCACGCTCCAGCGGGAGGTCGCCGATGCGGTTGCGCAGGAGCGCGCTGCTCAACCGCTCCTCGAACGGCTCGGCCAGCTTCAGCTTTCCGAGTGACTGCTTGATCGAGATTTCCCAGAGACTGGCGCGGCTGAGGAGGCACTCGCTCTCCGCGCTCTCGATCGCGGCGCGGGCTACCGCGCTGAGCCGCGCGTCACCGCGCAGAAACCAAAGCACGGCGTGGGTATCGAGCAACAGCCTCACTTCGGCGCATACTCGGCAAACTCCTCGAGCGGCGCGTCAAAATCGTCGCTCATCGAGACCACCAGATCGGGCTCGCTCCCGAAGCGGGGGCGCGCGGCCTCTTCCTTCGCCACCGGCCGCAACTCGGCGATCGCACGACCGTGCCGCGTGATGCGGATGGTCTCTCCCTGCAGCACGCGATCGAGCAGGCTCGAGAGCTTGTTCTTCGCCTCAAAGGTGCCGATTTCCATGAGTTCTGGATAGTATTTCTGGCCAGAACCACAAGCAGAAATCACGGGCGCCCGCCGCTACAGCCGGAACTCAGAGTCGACTCGTCGGTAGTAGATGCGCACGTCGCCCTCGCGGCGGTCGAAGGTCATCCACCTGTGCTGCAAATGGTAGACGTCTTCGCCTGTCGATATACATGTAGATCCAGCCGAAGCCGCCGTTGTTGACCCCGGAAAGGGCTATGCCCCGGCAACGACAGCCCAAGCTCATTTTTCGCCCGCCATCGGCGACGGTCGATGAGGCCAAAGGCGAGCGGCAAATTACACGGAATCTCGACCACCGCTGGTGCATGCGGTGGACCGCGCGGGCTCCACGTGAGAGCGGTGCGAAAAGGCGAGCGCAGAGGGACTCCCCGCTCCCTACCCTGCGCGCCCTCCTGCGTGTCCGGGCCGCGGAGCGGGAGTTCAGCCCGCGACGCGCTTCTCGGCCTTACGGCGGAGGTTGGCATCGAGGATGCGTTTGCGCAGGCGGAGGTGATGGGGGGTCGCTTCGACGAACTCGTCGGGCTCGATGTATTCGATCGAACGCTCGAGGCTGAACTTCACCGGGGGGGAGAGCATGATGCCCTTGCCGTCGCCGCTGGAGCGGATGTTGTCGAGCTGCTTGGCCTTGCAGGGGTTCACCGGCATGTCGTGCTTGCGCGGGTTCTCCCCCACGATCTGGCCGCCGTAGACCTCGTCGCCCGGGGCGACGAAGAGACGCCCGCGGTCCTGCAGGGTGTCGAGCGCGTAAGCCATGACCTTGCCCTGTTCCATCGAGACAAGCGTGCCCGCCTGGCGCGTGACGATTTCTCCCGCGAACGGACGGTATTCGAGGAAGAGGTGACTGAGGACTCCGTGGCCACTCGTCGCGGTGACGAGGTCGCTTTCGAAACCGATGAGCCCGCGGGTGGGGATCTCCGCCTCGAGCGTCACGCCGCCCTTGTGATGCAGGATATTCGTCACCACGCCCTTCCGCTTCGAAAGGTTCTCCATGATGGTCCCGAGCTGATCCTCGGGCAGGTCGACCCAGATCTGGTCGAAAGGTTCGAGGCGGCCGCCACCCTCTTCGTCGCGAAAGATGACGGTGGGGCGCGAGACGAGCACTTCGTAGCCTTCGCGGCGCATCGTCTCGACGAGGACCGCGATCTGCATGGCGCCACGCGCATTGACGAGGAAGCGCGTGCCTTCGCCCGTCTCCTCGACCTGGATCGAGATGTTGGTCTTCATCTCGCGAAAGAGGCGTTCGCGAATCTGGCGCGAGGTCACGAGCTTGCCGTCGCGACCCGAGAAGGGGCCATCGTTGACTGCGAACTCCATCTGAATGGTCGGGGGGTCGATCTCGACAAAGGGCAGGCGCTCGGCGTCCGGCTTGGCCGCGAGCGTGTCGCCAATATCGATCTCATTGAAACCGGAGAGCCCGACGATGTCACCCGCCACGCCTTCGATGCTGTCCTCGGTCTTCAGGCCCGAATAGCTGAAGAGCTTGGTCACCTTCACGCGCTGGGTCTCGCCGCTGCGATGGAGCGCGTGGATGTTGTCCCCCATCTTCACGCTTCCGCTCAGGATCCGGCCGACCGCGACGCGACCGACAAAATCGTCGTAGTCGATGTTGCTCACGAGCATGCGAAAGGCGCCGGGCTCCACGGTCGGCGCCGGCACGCTCTCGAGGATGGTCTCGAAGAGGGCGGTCATGTCCTTCCGCGGGCCCTCGAGGGTGCGGTCGGCCCAGCCGTTTTTCGCACTCGCGAAGATGAAGGGGCAATTGAACTGCTCCTCTGTCGCGTCGAGTTCGAGAAAGAGTTCGAGGACCTTGTCGTGGACCGCTTCGGGGTCGCTGTGCTCGCGGTCCACCTTGTTGATCACGACAACGGGCGCGAGGCCCTGCTGGAGGGCCTTGCGCAAGACGAAGCGGGTCTGCGCCTGCGGGCCATCGTAGGCGTCGACGAGGAGGAGGACGCCGTCGACCATCTTCATGACGCGCTCCACTTCGGCACCAAAGTCGGCGTGCCCGGGAGTATCGACGATGTTGATGATCTTCTCCTGCCAGCGCACGGAGGTGTTCTTCGCCTTGATCGTGATGCCTTTTTCGCGCTCGAGGTCCATCGAGTCCATCGCCCGCTCCACCACGGCCTGGTTATCGCGGTAGAGCCCGCTTCCCCGGAGGAGTTGGTCGACAAGGGTTGTTTTGCCATGGTCGACGTGGGCGATGATGGCGATGTTGCGGATATCAGCTGGTTGCATGGCGCGAGGCGGGAATCGAAGAAAAGCGCGCGAGCATGGCCGGAGCAATCCGTCTGGCGAGCGCAAAGGCGAAGATGGAGGATACCCTCGTAGCCCCTTTTTTCCACCCAGAACGGCGGCCGGACCCATTAACAGGGGGTATAACCCCTAGTGCCTCTCTTTTTTTCACTTAATTCCAAGCGTTGTGCGCTTTTATGTGGTTGACTGTTCATTACTCATTGCAATCCGCAACGCCGGGACCTAGGGACTTCCCTCGATCAGCGTTCACGTTTAGCCCATCCCCGCCATGCAACCCACCGAAAGGCCCCTCGAAATCTTTCACGTCGAAGATAGCGCGGACGACGCCTTCGTCTTCAAAACATTACTTCGCTCGGTCGACATCGAACTCGGCAAACTGTCCCATGCGACCACTCTCGAGGGTGCGATCACCCGACTGCAGGAGGGGTCCCTGCCGGACGTCATCTTCCTCGATCTGAGCCTTCCTGATGCCTGGGAGCTGCAGGGGCTCGAGCGTCTCCTGAGCGTCGCGCCCCAGCTGATTGTCATCGTGCTCACCGGCTCGGGGGATGAGAGTCTGCCCCTCCGCGCCCTTCAGGCCGGAGCGCAGGATTACATCCCCAAGGGCGAACTCTCCGCCGAGCTCCTCGCGCGGGTCATCCGGTTCGCGCTGTATCGGGCGGAGTCCCAGGAAGTTCTCCGCAGCGCGATCGCCGAAGCCCGCCGGGCCAACCAGGCGAAGAGCCGTTTCCTCGCCAACATCGGGCATGAGCTGCGCACCCCGCTCAATGTCATCATGGGGTATACCGACCTCTTTCAAGCCGAGGTGCCGAATCTGCCCGACAGCGACCGCGAACAGGTCATGGCCGACTTGCAGGCGGTCTCGCAGGCCCAGGAGCACCTTCTCGATCTGCTCAACGATCTGATCGACATGGCGAAGATAGAGGCCGAGCAGTTCTCCCTCGAGCCCTGCGTCTTTTCCCTCCACCAGGTGATTGAGAACGTCACCAGCCTCTTTCGCGATGCGCTCGAGGGGCGGGGCAACCGTTTCGCCTGTGAACTGCATGGCGACATCCCGGACCTGCTCTATGCCGACCCGCGCCGGATTCGCCAGCTCCTCGTCAACCTGCTGAGCAACGCCAACAAGTTTACCGAGAACGGAACCATCGACCTGCGCGTGGAGTGCCGCCCCTCGATCGACCGCTCGGAGGAGACCTACGACCTCAGTATCCTCGTGAAGGACTCCGGCATCGGCATTGCGCCGGAAAACCAGGAGATCATCTTCGAGTATTTCCAGCAGGTGGATGATTCGGATCGGCGCCCCTATGACGGCAGCGGTCTCGGCCTCACCATTTGCCGCCAGCTGGCCCACATGATGGACGGCTCCATTTCGGTCGAGAGTGTGCTCGGCAAGGGCTCGACCTTCACCGTCGAGTTGAAGGTCGCTTCGGCGGAACTCTCGGCGGTGGGAGAATTTCCAAACGAAGTCGGCGACGTCGGGGAACCGGCGCGCCACCGCACGGCCCTCGTGGTGGAGGACGATTCCAACACCCGCAAGTTCATTACCCGGAGCCTGCACGCGCTCTCCATCGAGGTGACCGAGGCGTCCTCCGCCGAGCAGGCGGCCCTCGCTCTCGTGAGCGAGACACACTTCGACTTCCTTATCGTCGACCTGCACCTGCCCGGTCAGGATGGCCTCGCCCTCATCCGCGCGCTCAACGGGGCACGGCACAATCGGCCGCGCCCGCGCGTCATCGTGGCCACCGGCGACCGCTCCGAGATCATTCGCGAGCGCTGCGCCGAGGAGGGCGTCGACCGCATTCTCTTCAAACCCTTTGCGGCCGAAGCACTGTGCCAGCGGTTGATCGAGGCCGTCTCCTGATCGCGCCTCCGCCCCGGGACGAGGGGGGTCTCCTCATTCCTCGCCTTTCGCGACAAACCGCCAGAAGGCCACCATGGCGGCGACCATCGTGACGAAGCGCTCATACTCCATCGGTTTGACGAGGTAGGCGCGGGCCCCCTTCCCGCGGCTGGCCGCGATGTCCGAAGAGGCACCCGAACTGGAAAGGACGACGGCCGGGACACTTTTCAAAGCGGGTGTCGCGGCGAGGAAATCGAGTAATTCGAGTCCGCTCAAACGCGGCAGGTTGAGGTCGAGGACAATGAGATCGGGGGGGGCGCCCTTCTCCGCTGCCTCCGCCAGAGTCTGCTGGGCAACATCCCCGCGCGAACAGACCTCGAGGTCGGTAGGCGTGGTGAGCTGGCACAACGCCTCACGAAAAATGAAGACATCGGCCGCGTTGTCCTCGGCGAGGAAGAGACGAAAATCACTGGTCGCCTCACTCATGGTTTCACCAGTCGCGGAAAGGCCAATCCCAAGGTCGAGCCCCGCTGACCTTCGGCGCGCGGTTCGAGCCAGATGCAGCCATGGTGGACTTCCATTATCTTGCGGCAGACGGCCAACCCGATCCCGGTGCCGGGATATTCGTCCTGGGTGTGGAGCCGTTGGAAGATGACGAAGACGCGTTCAGCAAATTTGGGGTCGATCCCGATCCCGTTGTCTTCGAAATAGACCCGCACGTGGTTGTCGCGGGTCTCGGCATACACCCGCACGACGGGAGGCTCGCCATCGGTGAACTTGATGGCGTTGCCGAGGATGTTTTGGAACACACGCGCGATCAGGGTGAGGTCGCCTGTTACTTCCGGCAGTTCATCGACCGTGACGCTGGCTCCCTTCTCGCGGATGGCGGCCTGGAGTTGACTCACGGCGACGTCAGCCGCTTCGCCGAGGGCGATGCGGCCAGTAGCGGGCTTCGCCCGCCCAATGCGGGAAAACTCGAGCAACCCGTTGATAAGGGCGTGCATCCTCTCCGCCGCCGCGATGGCGCGATGGACGAAGTCGCCCCCGTCCTCTCCGAGGGTGGTCCCGTAGCGATCCTCGAGCATCTGGAGGAAGACCGTCACGGTGCGCAGGGGCTCCTTCAAATCGTGCGACGCGATATAGGCGAACTGCTCGAGATCGCGGTTGGACTTCTCGAGGAGTTCGGTCTTTAGCTGGAGCGAAGCCTGCGCAGCGTAGCGATCGGTCACGTCCTGCACGCTTCCGAGGAGTCTGGCGCCATCCCGTTGCACACGTCCGCGCAGATAGGCCCAGCGAGAAAAGCCATCCGCCGTCGGCACCTGCAGGTCCAGGTCCACGCTCGTCCCGTCCTTGCCGGCTTCCACGATGGCGCCTTGCAGCCGTTGCCAGTTCCGCTCGCCGAGGACCTCGGCGAGCCGGGCGGCCGGCATCGCCGTCTCCTCGGCTTCCATCCCGAGGGTGCGGAAGAACTCGGGCGAGACATGGACGACCCCTGCACCGAGTGGATCCGACCAGTCGAAGAGGCCCACCTCGGTCGCCTCGATGGCCTGCGTGAGGCGTG
>JBKHAU010000040.1:0-10729 GCA_046542725.1 Opitutales bacterium | reverse complement strand
AACTCGACCGCGACGCGTTTGCCGCCGGGGCTGGCGGCGCCGGGGATGGAGCTGTCGAGATTCACGAGGGACTCGTCGTAGTGAAATTTGCCGCTGCCCTCCATCGTGATGTTGCGCCCCACGACCGACCCGAAGAGGTCGGTGTCACCGGGGAGGAGGACATCGGCATTCGGTGCGTAAATGACGCCACTGAGCGCGCCGCTGCCCTGAAAGGTGATGTCTTGGCTCTCTTCGCCGAGGCCCCAGATCTGGAGGTTCTTCGGGGCCCCCTCGTTGACCAGACCGGCGCCGGAGATTTCGATGTCGCCGGCGGTGTAGATCGCGAGGGAAGCCCCCTCGGCGAGGACCAGGCTGCCCCCCTGGACGACCTCGAAGGTGTCGAACCCGCCCTGCGGAAGAATGAGGGTGACGGCACCACGGATCGTCACGGTGGCGTTGCTGTCGACGCGGAGGGAGTCCATCGAGAGGTTGGTCGCGATGCCGTCCGCCCCGATCGTCTCTTCGTAGACGTACTCATTTTCGGTCCAGGTGGCCCACTCATTGGACTTCTGCACCGCCTCGATGCGGGGCAGTTGGTAGGGGGCCGTCGTGGTCGGCGAGATGTCGGCGGGCACGGTGACGGGCTCGAAGGTCGCGGTGAAACCGGTGGTGAGCGCGCCGGTGGCGGTGGAGACCTTCCAGCCGGGGGGATCCTTCATCCAGAGATCGGTGGTGTCGGCGCTGTCCCAGTCGCTGGCGTTGCGCGGTCCGACGTGTCCGCCCCAGTCCATATGGAGGCCGCGAAAGCTGCTCCCTCCGATGGCGGCGGTGCCATAGACGTCGGAACTGCCGAGGCTGATGACGCCGTCTCCCGGGTTGGCGCAGGCGACCTTCGCCTTGTCCCGCGCCACGCTCGAGCTGTAGGGCACTTCGGGCGTGCCCGGGTCATTGTCCGGATCGGAAATCCAGGAGTCGAAGGAGACGCCTCCGCTGGCCGAGATCGAGTCGCGCGCCAGCATGCCATAGGCAAAGAGCCCGCCGCCGGTGCTCGCGGCCGAGGTGGTGGAAAATCGGCCCCGCACAAAGCGCTCCACCTTCGGCTGACCGGGAAGCTGAATGGCGGCGCGGGTGAGGACGAGCGGATCACTCGCACCCGGATTGAGAATGCGCACCTCGACCTGGCCCACGATGTTGCCGTTGAAGGTGAAGTCATCGAGGGAGCGGCGCACCTCGTTGCCGCGGGACTGCCAACCCTGCCAGGGCGTGTTGCCCGCATACTCCTCGTTGAGCGCCCAGACGGCGTGCTCGAGCCCGCTCTCGGCCAGCTCGAGGGCGGCGTGCCCATAGAAGTTGCGGGTCGACGACTGCGCCGAGGCCTCGCTCAGCCGTAGGTAGCTGGGAAAGATCAGGGCCCCGAGGGCGAAGGCGAAGAGCAGGGCAACGACAAGGGCGCTGCCCTCGCGGGAACGGAGCGGACGGGCGGAGGACGGGAGGGACGGATTCATGGCGCGGAGACAGGCTTGTTACGTAAAAGGTAGCGCGGCGAAGCCGTCACTGAGGTGGCCCGGGGCGTGCCCGGTCGGGCGAGATCGAAGACCACCTGGATCATCTTGCAGGCCCCTGAACCGCTCAAGAGGGAGGGGATCTCCGCCCCGTCGCGGTCGAAGGCCTTGTAGGCAAAGCTCTCCACTCCGCTCGCAATGACGCGACTCGGCGAGCCGGCCGGGGCGCAGACGACGGTGGCGGTGGCGGCATCGTAACGAAAAGTGACGGTCGAGCCGCCGATGGACAGGACCAGGGTGTCGGCATCCGTCCAGATCGCGTCCTCCGCCCGCCGCACTTCGCGCGCGAACTCAGCGAGAAACATCTGCCGCTCCGCCTCCATCTCGAAGTGATGCCCCATCGAGATCCCCGACCGCGAAAAGAAGGTCAGCGAGCCCAGCATGGCGGTGAGCAGAATGGCGCTGATCGACGCCACCACCATGACCTCGATGAGAGTGAAACCGCCCGCGCGCGAGGGGAGACCGGTCCGCTTATTCGTCACGCGTTCCATAATAGTAGTCGCTCACCCCCCCACGGGCGTAGTGGAGCTGGTAAATGCGGGTGCGTGGCTGTCCGTCGAGCCCCCGCCAGATGGCCTCGAGGCGGATGTGCTTGAGCCCGTCCATCCCCGACACATCGGTGATCGTGCGTTCAATGGTGAGGTCACCGTTGTTCACCATCTCACCCAGAATCGATTCCCGGAAGACCGCCGGGATCGACTGCTCGAGACGCTCAGTCGCTGGCAGGTCCGCAAGGTGGTTCCAGTTCTCCAGCCGCAGGCGCTCGGCCTCGTCCTGCAGGACTTGGCTGACGAGGGCCATGCGCCGCGCGGCGTCGAGCCGATCCACCCCGAGACGAAGACAGATGGCCGCGGCCGCAAAGCCCACCGCCATGATCACGGCCGCGAAGACGACCTCGATCAGGCTGAAGCCCGCGTTCGCCGAGCGCCCAGCGCCGCAAAGACGGCGAAGCGGCCGCTGCGCCAGCGTAGAGCACCAATCCATCATACCTCTATGATTCGACGGGAGACGGCGGAACTTGCGCAGGAACAACGATTCTTTCCCCGATTCCGCCCCCATTTACACTGGATGGGCTGAAGCCCCTACGCCCGGTGTGCTCTCACGCTTGGCGCGCTCGCCTCGTTTTACCCTTCCTCGCGCAGGACGGCGAGCGGCGAGCGGCTGGTGATGCCCCGCGCACCGAGCCAACCGGCCCCCACGGTGAGGGCCACGACGAGGACCCCACCGGCGGAGAGTCCCATCCACGGCACGGTGAAAGGCACCTCGAAGACCCAGCGCATCATCGCCCAACTGGCGAGGACCGAGAGCCCCAAGCCAGTGACCGCGGCCAGCGCCCCGAGCACGGCATACTCGACCGTGAGGACCCGTCGCACGAGCCCGCCCGAGGCGCCCAGGGTCCGTAGCAGGACACTCTCGCGGAGGCGCTGATAGCGGCTCGTGGCGACCGCCCCGAAAAGCACGATGAGTCCGGTGAGGACAGTGAACGCAGCCATGAACTGGATGATGAAGGCCACTCGCGTGAGGACGTCGTCGATCGTTTCGTAAACGAGGGAGAGGTCGACGAGGCTCACATTGGAATGCCGTTCGCGCAGGACCTGTTGGAGCGCGAGGGTGGCCTCGCGGTTCTCCGTCCGCGTCGTGACGGCAAACACGCTGGGCGCGGCCTCGATCATGCCGCGCGGCCAGAGGACCCCGAAGTTTTGCCGGCCGAGCTGCCAGTCGATCGCCCGCACGCTGCCCACCACGGTCCGGATGGGTACGCCCTGCACGTCCCAGGTGAGGGTATCGCCCACCCCGACGCCGAAATCGTCGAGGAGCCCGTCAGCGAGCGAGATCGGGACCGGTTCGGCGCCCTCGTAGACCCCGGTGAATTCGCCCGCCACGATCTCGGCGTTGTCGAGCACATGGTCGCGGTAGGTGGAGCGAAACTCCCAGGAGTAGACCCAGTCATCGACCGGCGACTCGGGGTCTTCCCGCCACGCCCGCAGCGAACGGTCCTTGATCGCGGAAACGCGCATCGTGACGACGGGGAGGGCCTCCACCGCTTCGAGTCCGGCCGCCTCCAGATCGGCACGCACGCCCTCCAGCTGATCGGGCTGCACATCGACCAGGATGACATTGGCCCGAGCGGGGTCCTCCCGCCCCGCGATCTGCGCGAGGAGCGCCCCCCGCGCCAGATAAAGGGTGCTCATGAGGAGGGTGCCGAGACCGAGGGTGGTGACGAGGAAAACGGTGCGGTTCTGCGGCCGGTAGAGGTTTGAGAGGGCCAGGCGCCAGGCAAAGGGCCACCGCGCCGGCAGGGTCCGACGCAGTCCCGCCCGCAGCCCCACCGCGCAGGCGGCGAGGAGTCCGAAGCACAAGCCCAGGCCCGCGACGAAGGCGAGGCCCTGCCAGACTTCCTCCGTCTGCAGGAGGCTGAAGCCGACCCCGATCACGACGAGCGCGACCGTCACCGCCAGCTGCGCCCCGTCGAAGCGGCGACGCGGCGGTTCGAAGCTCGCTCGCAGTGCGCGCAGGGGGCTCACATGCCGCAGCCGCAGGAGCGGCCGGAGGGCAAAGAGCGTGGCCACGAGCCAGCCAAAGAGAAGCCCCAACAGAATGCTCGGCGGATCGAGCGCGACCTCCACCGCGAAAGGCAGGAAGGGCGCCAGGAGCTGCGGCAGGATGAGCTGCACCGCCACCCCGAGGAGCGCCCCGAGGAGCGCCCCGCCGAAGCCCACGACCGCAATCTGGACGAGATAGACCCCGCACGCCGTCCCCACCGAGGCTCCCAAACAGCGCAACACCGCGACGCTTTCGAGCTTGGGCTGGAGATAGACCTGAACCGCCCCACCCACCCCGAGCCCGCCGAGAAGGAGGGCGACGAAGCCGACCAGGTTCAGAAAGCTGAAAAGGTTGCGCAGCGCCTCGCCGATCGACTCCTGCCGCTCCTCCACCGTCGTGACGCGCACCCCTTCGTCGATGAAGAGCCCGCGCTCCGCCGACGCGAGGGCTGCCTCCACCCTCTCGTCGAGTCCATCGGGGAGCTGCAAGTAGTGACGAAAGGAGACCACGCTCCCCGTTTGCACGAGGCCGGTCGCCTGCGCCGCGCCGAAGTCGATGAACACGCGGGGGGCGAAGAATCCCGTCAGCTCGGACTCGCCCGCCACCCGCTGGAGTGCCCCGGCGATGACAAAGGTGGTCTCCCCGAGGACCACCTCATCCCCCACCCCGAGGCCGAACTGGCTGAGCAGCCCCTCCTCCACGAGGGCTCGCGGGGGCCCTTCCACCGTCCCGCGAAAGACCGCGTCGGCCGGCGCGGTCTCGAGTGTTCCGTAAAAGGGGAAACCCGGCTCGAGCGCCCGCACCTGCACAAAACGCGCCTCCTCCACCCCGGGGAAATACGCCATCGAACGAAAACGCCACTCCCGCGAATGTTCTCCACCGCGGGCCGCCACCCAGGCTTCGAGCGCGTCTCCCGGTGGCTGACGCGTGCTGAGGACGAGGTCGGCCCCGACGAGGGCGCGGGATTGCGTCTCGATCGCCGTCTCGAGGTTGGTCCGGAGCGAACGGATGGCAACGAGCGCGGCGACTCCGAAAACGATGCAAAAGACAAAGAGCAGAAGGAGCCGCCGCTGCCCCCGGCAGTCGCGCCAGGCCGTGCGCAGGAGCCAGCCCGCGCCGGGGCGGGCGGAAGGGAGGCCGGGCTCAGACGCTGACATCGGCCGCCTCCTCCCGCACCTGTCCGGCGGAGATGCGCAGGATCCGCTCGCAGCGGCCCGCCAGCTCCATGTCGTGGGTGACGAGGACGAGGGTGGTGCCCTCCCGCCGGTTCAGGTCGAAGAGCATCGCCGCCACCCGCTCGCTCGTCGCCCCGTCGAGATTACCCGTCGGCTCGTCGGCAAAGAGCACGTCCGGCCGGTTGGCAAAGGCCCGGGCGAGCGCCACCCGTTGTTGTTCGCCCCCCGAGAGCTGGATCGGGTAGTGGTCCGCGCGTTCTCCCAGGCCGACCGCGGCAAGGAGCTCACGGGCCCGCGCGCCCGCTCCCCGCTCGCCCCGCAGCTCGACCGGCACCCGCACGTTCTCCTCCGCCGTGAGGGTCGGCAGGAGCTGGAAATTCTGGAAAATGAAGCCCACGTGGGCGTTGCGCACCGCCGCCCGTTCATCCTCGTCGAGCCGCTCGAAGGCGTGCCCGGCGAGTTCGACCGAGCCCTCCGTGGCGGTGTCGAGCTCCGCACACAGACCCAGGAGGGTGGTCTTGCCGCTGCCCGAGGGGCCCACGATGGCCACCGCCTCACCGCGCTGAACGGTGAAGTCGACATCGCGCAGGACAGTGAGGTCGCCCGCCCGTGTGGGGTAGCGCTTCTGCAGAGCGCGCACGGCGAGGACGGCGGAGGATGCGGTAGATGGATGACTCATGGATGCGAGCCGCAATCGATAGCGCAAAGTGGCTCGCGCTCAACCGCCGAAGGCATTCCCCTCCTTCCTCGATCTCGCGACGGGCTCGCTGCGTGAGGCATTTGTCAACGGACCAACCCGACATAAGCTCTCTCCTGTGTTCCGCCTCACCCATCCATTTCTCCGCCTCCTTGCCCTCGGCGCCCTCGGCCTCGCCTTCGTCGAGGAAGCCGGCGCGGCGTCGCCCACCACGATCCTCTTCCTCGGGGACAGCCTCACCGCCGGCTACGGCCTCGATCCCGATGCGGCCTACCCCGCCCTCGTCGAGGCGCGACTGCAGGACGCCGGCCACGAGGTCGAAGTCCTCAACGGCGGGCTCAGCGGTGAGACCACCGCCGGCGGCCTGCGCCGGGTGCGCTGGGTCATGCGCCGGCCCATCGACATCCTCGTCATCGCCCTCGGTGGCAACGACCTCCTCCGCGGCCTGCCCCCGGAACAGACCGAAGCCAACCTCGAAGCGATCATCGAGACCGCGCGCGAACTCCAGCCCGAGATCGACATCCTCCTCGCCGGCATGCTCGCCCCCCCCAACATGGGGACGGCCTACGCGGAGGCCTTTGCAGCGGTCTTTCCCCGCCTCGCCGAACGCCACGAACTCGCCTTTCTCCCCTTTCTCCTCGAAGGCGTCGCGGGGGATCCCGCCCTCAATCAGCCCGACGGCATCCACCCCAACGCGCGCGGCCAGGCCGTGCTCGCCGCCGAGGTCGCCGAGGCCCTCATCCCGCTCCTGCCGCCTCGCTGAGGGCGCCGGCGCACGCTACCGCCGGGTCCTGGAATGCAAAACGCAATCCGTGGCCTGCGGGGCGCGACGATGCCAACCCATTCTCCGCCTCGGACGCCATCCTTTCCGGGGCCACTGAAAGCGCCCATGCCGCGCCCCATCGCCGCCCCATGCCAGCTGCAATCGGGGAAAACCTTCATCTTTCCCTTGCGTCGCCAACCGGAGCCCTTGAGGTTGGGGCCTTATGTTGACGTGCGGAATGCAAGACTCCTTGCCGGCCTCTGAAGTGGCCGTTCCCTGCGTGAACCCGGTTGCGGCCCTCGACTCGAGCCATCGCGTCGAGACCGGCGAGCACCCCGAGGCCGGCCAGCCTCCCTCGCTCGCGGCTGCCCTCGGCGCCGAGGCCGGCAACCTTCCGGCCCAAGCCTGCCTCCACCGGATGCAGCGGCAGATCGACCAATATCTCGAGCGACGGCCGTTTCTCTACGCCGTCCCTGCGCTCATTTGATTTCCCCCACCACCGCCCACGAGGCGCGTGGCTGAGCGTTTTGTAGTCTGGACGCCCCCTTTCTGGGAATCGTCCGGCACTGCCTTCCAAGTGTCAGCGGATGCGTCTCTGGGCAACCCGGAGAAAAAACCAAGTCACCATGTACAAAACGCATCCCACCCGACGACGACACACGCACGCGCGGCTGCGCCCGTTGCTTGCCGGCTCGTGCCTTCTGGCCGCCAGCCCGCTCTTCGCCCAATCCTCGGCCGAACTCGAGGACGAGGTCGCCCAGCTCCGCGCCCGCCTCGCCGAAGCCGAGGCGGCCCTTTCCCAGGCCCAGTCCACCGAAGCCGCTGCCGTCCAGCGCGCGGAAGACGCTGAGCAACAGCTCGATCTCGCCGCCGACACCGGCCCGAGCAAGATCGTGGTTGGACCCTTCAGCATCGGCGGCGCCATCCGCGCCAACTACACGCTCGGCGACTACCCCAACGGTGGCGCCCCTTCCCGCGGGGGCGACGGTGGCAACATCAGCCTCGACACCTTCCGCATCAACGTCGACTTCGCCCAGGACAACTGGCTGGGCAAGGCCGAATACCGCTGGTATGACGGCTACAACTTCCTCCACACCGGCTGGGTGGGCTATCAGTTCGAGAACGACGACGTCCTCCAGGTCGGCCTCAACCGCGTGCCCTTCGGCCCCGGCGCCTACGGCGTCTCGCAGAGCTGGTTCTTCGATCAACACTACTACGTCGGCCTTTCCGACGACATGGACATCGGCGCAAAATACAGCGGAGTGCGCGACAACGTATCCTTCGACCTCGCCGCTTACATCGCCGGAGATGGCCAATGGAAGGGTGCCTCCTCCGAAAGCGCTCGCTACAGCTATGACGTGGTGAACGAATCCGGCGAGGGCTACAAAGAAGCCGGTCAGCTCAACGCCCGCGTCATCGTCTCGACCGAACTGGGCGAGGCCACCGTCGACTACGGCGCCTCCCTTCAATACGGCCTCCTCGAGAGCGATGGCCCGCAGGACGACGGGAGCCACTACGCCGCCTCCATCCATGCCGTCGCCAAGCAGGGCAACTGGACCCTCGCGCCCCAGTTGACCTACTACAAGTATGACATCGACCCCCACGAGGTGCAGTCCGGCGCCGTCACCGACGAACTCATCGACATGGGTGCCTACGACTTTGCCTGGCCGGTCGCGGCCGAGGCCTGGGTCGGTGCCATCTCCCTGAGCTACTACCACGCCACCCCCGAACTCGACTGGCTCGACTACGTCATCCCCTACATCGAGTACAGCTCGATCATGAAGACCGCGGATGGCTTCAACAACAGTGACCTCTTCGTCATCGGTGCGGCCTGGGGGCGCGGCGGCTGGTACATCTACACCGACTACGCCCTCTCCGACGGCAACTACTTCGTTGGCGGGGACGACTTCACCACCTTCGGGGCCAACCCCAATGACGACTGGCAATACCGCCTGAACGTCAATTTCGGCTACTACTTCTGAGCGGACTTCGGTTCGTATCCACATAATGGAACGAAGACACATCATCGAGGTCAAAGGCCTCTACAAGATCTTCGGGACGGGAGCGCGCGAGCGCGCGCTCCCGCTCGTCCTCGAAGGCCGGTCCAAACCCGACATCCTGCGTGAGACGGGCTGCACGGTGGGCATCAACGATGCCAGCTTCAGCATCCGCGAGCGGGAGATCTTTGTCATCATGGGCCTTTCCGGCAGTGGCAAATCGACCGTCATCCGCTGCCTCAACCGGCTCATCGAGCCGACCGCGGGCTCGGTCAAGATCGACGGCGATGAGATCACCGCACTCGATGCCGCCCAGCTGCGCGAAGTCCGGCGCAAGAAGCTCGGCATGGTCTTCCAGAAGTTTGGCCTCCTCCCCCACCGCACCGTCCTCGACAACGTCGCTTTCGGCCTCGAGATCCAGGGTGTGGAACAGGCGGAACGCTACGAGCGCGCCCACGAGTCGATCCAGCTGGTCAGCCTCGACGGCTACGAGAACAGTATGGTGAGCGACCTCAGCGGGGGCATGCAGCAGCGCGTCGGCCTCGCTCGCGCCCTCGCCAACGATCCCGAGGTGTTGCTCATGGACGAGGCCTTTTCGGCCCTCGACCCACTCATCCGCGTGCAGCTGCAGGACGAGCTCCTCGAGCTTCAGGCGCGCCAGCACCGCACCGTCGTCTTCATCACCCACGACCTCGACGAGGCCCTCAAGCTGGGCGACCGCATCGCCATCATGAAGGACGGCGCCGTCGTCCAGATCGGCACCCCCGAGCAGATCCTCACCCAGCCGGCCGACGACTACGTGCGGGCCTTTGTCGAGAACGTCGACCGCTCCAAGGTGATCACCGCCGGCACCGCCTGCCAGCGCACCGACGTGCTCTACCTCGACAACGGGCCACACCTCGCCCTGCGCCGTCTGCGCAGCTTCAAGCACTCCACCGGCGTGGTCGTCGACCGCGACCGCAAGTTTGTCGGGTATGTCCTCATCGACGACGTCGTCGCCCAGTGCAAGCGGGTGCCGGCCGAGGACGACGACGCCTCCAAGCACACCCTGCGCCCGATCCTGAAGGAGGACATGACCACGGTCACGCCCGAGACCTCGCTGAGCGAACTCATCCCCACCGCCGCCGAACGCGTCCTCCCCATTGCTGTCCTCCGGGGCGATGGGCACTTCGAGGGCATCATCACCCGGGCTGAACTGCTCGCGGGCATCGCCGGAGATTCCTGATTATGTGGAGCATACCTGTCGGAGCTACCTTCGAAGCCATCATCGACTGGCTGAAGGACCATTTCACCTTCCTCTTCGAGGCCATCGACGCGGTCCTCAACTTCACCATCCGCGCGCTGGAGCACATCCTCCTCCTGAGTCACGAGCCGATCTATCCATCGCTCGCGATCGCCCTCATTCTTGGGCTGCTCGGATTCTACCTTGTCCGGCGGCACCTCACGCCGAAAATCGGCGCGATCGTCGGCGTGACCCTCGCGGTCGCTTTCGGCGGCCTCGAAATCTGGCGTCACCAGGCCCTCGAGGCCCGGCTCCAGCCGGCCGAAGCCAAGGAGATCGCCGCCCAAGTCGAGGCCTATGCGCAGTCCCTTGCCGCCCTCGCCCCGGCGGACTTCTCCGACGGCCGTGAGTTCTTTGCCGAAGCCCGCGCGCTCGCCCCCGAGGATACCGGATACGTGCGCGCCGTCGGGCGCCTCGAGCGAGGCTTCAACCGTCTCCGCCCGGGAGACTTCGAGGACGCCGCCGAATACATGGGCGACCTCCAGCGACTCTACCTCAGCGAGGAGTATGCGGTGGACCTCGCGCCCGATCTCGAGGAGCGCATCGAGGAGCAGGAAGCCCTCTATTTCGCCCTCATCGGCGTGGAGGAAGCGCCCCGCCTCGCCCGTCGCTTCGCGTCCATCGAGGAGCCGGTCAAGCGCTACGACGCGCTCAATTCCCGCACCTATGCCGACACCCTGGCCTTCCTCACCGCCTCCCTCCGGCAGGCTGAAGCCCTCGGGGCCTCGGC
>JBKHAU010000039.1:0-10732 GCA_046542725.1 Opitutales bacterium | reverse complement strand
GAGCCGATCGGGAATGACTTCTGGATCGTGGGCAACGCGCAGGAGCCGGTCCTCTGGGACGGGCATGAACTCAATCCGAGCGGGATGGCGGCGTTCCTTGCCATCCTCGATGGCCGCACGTGGACCCTGCGCAGTTTGCAGGCGCTCACGACGAACAACAGCCTCGCCTCAGCCAACCGCATCCGCGTGCTCGAAGACGGACGGATCGCGGTCGAGATCGGCCAGATGTGGTTGCGGGACAACGAGGTCACTTTCGCGGATGGAGACGTGTGGCCGGCTTTCACCCCCACCGTCCAGCCGGATCATCCGGCCTACGGGCTTCTGAGCATCGCTGACCTTCCCCAATTCTCCTCGGTCAACGGATATCTGCTCTTTTCGCCTGGGGGCACGCTTCTCGGCAAGGTGCGCGGGCCGACCACCCCGCAGAGCGCCCGACTCTATTCTCCCGGATCACTGTATATCGGGGGCCGCGGGACACTGGTCTGGGAAGAGGGTGATGATTTTTACATTCAGGAAGGGTTGAAGGCCGAGCCGCGCGTCCTTCTCGAAGACGGCGTTTCGACCATCCTCGCGACGACCTTCGGCGCCACCTATGTGGACAACATGCACCCAGGCGTCGCGGGCTTCGTCATCCAGTCAAAGGACCGCATCTATGTGCGCATCGGTTCGTCCCATGGACCGGACCGTTTTCCCGTCTCCCGCATGGCCTACGCTCGTCTCGCCCGCGATGGCACGATCCTCGGGGGGATCCTGCCGGCCGGTGTGATTATCGAGGAGGAATGGTCGGGCCTGATCAACGGGCGCTTCGCCTTCGCGAACTCCTCTGCGCCCGATTTTCCCGCCCTCTGGGAGGGGGGCACCTATGACCCGGGGGCGCGCCTCCAGAGCGGCGTCTTCGGACCAGACGCGCCGCCTGCACCCCTTTTCTTCGGTGACCTTGCGCTCGAGGATTTCGCGGTCATTTCCGACTTTCCCCGCATCTATGCGTTCGCCGACAACGGCCGCGGGCCCTACGCGGGTATCGCCGAGATCGACGATGGCTGGCGCTTCCATGATCAACTTGGTTGGGCTTGGAACGGCGGCAACGGCTGGGTCTGGCGCCATCCCATGAGCTGCTGGGTGTATTTCGACGACCGCGGCGACGACGATGGTTTTTATGCCTGGGACGCGGCCCAGAAGACCTGGCTCTACAGCCGGTCGGAGTTCACGCCGTGGGCCTACAACTTCGCGGCGGGCGAGTGGCAGTCGTGGCAGTAGCGGTCATTCGGCGTCGCCGCTCGCGGTGAGCGCGCCGTCTTCCGCCGGCGTGTCCGGTGCGGTCCGCTCGATCTCGACGAGTTCAGCCCAGAACTTGCCGACCGCGACCGAGCTTTCCATGCGGAGGGGGAGCTGGCGCTCATCGTCGGAAAACCAGAAGCGCACGGTGGCGTCGTCGCTTTTGCGAAAGACGCCGCCGAGGTCCTTGATGTTGGGCTCGAGCAGGATGGCGTGCTGGCGGCCGCTCTTGAAGCGGCGCCGCTCGCGTTTCACGACCTCGACCTCGGTGAGAAAGAGTTCCTTGCCGTTGGTCGTGGGGATGACGAGTTGCGCGCCATCCTCGAGCGCCAGGCTGCGTACGAAGTAGGTGATGCCCATCGGGTCCCAGGTGCCCGGGATGATCGCGATGGGGGCGCGCCGGCTCTCCTCGCGGAGGTCCTCATATGCGACGCGGGTTCCATCGGGGCTGAAGTGAAGGACCGTTTCGCGGTGGCGCTTGCCCTCGTTTTGCACGCCCTCGTAGTGCAGGGTGCGCGAGAGATCGGGGCTCAGCCAGGCGCGGGTCGTGTTGCGCACCTTGTAGAAGGCATCGGCGAAGGCGTTGGTCCGCGCGGTCATCTGCATGCGCCAGGCGGGCGCGCCTTCGAAGGTGTCGGCCACGATCGAGACGCGTGCTTCGCCCACCTCGAAGAAGCTCCACCCGATCTTGTAGACCAGGACCTCGCCCGGTTCGAAGCGCAGCGGTCGATCGGGTGCGGGGGTGATGAGGCTTGCGCGCTGCACGGCGGTGAGGTCCTCGGCGGTGAAGGGCCGGTCATCGTCCGTCGCCTCCCTGTCCTCATCGGCGCGCAGGCCATGGTGCAGGGCGACGAAGAAAAAGCCCACCGCGAGGACACGGAGGGCGTGGAAGAGGGCTGGACGGGGGTCCGGAAGGCTGCGGGTGCGACTCTGCATCGTCACCAGTATGGAATCACTCCACCGGGACGGCGTTCAAATCCCAGATCTCCTTGGCATATTGGCTGATCGTGCGGTCGGAGGAAAACTTGCCCACGCGGGCGGTGTTGTGGATCGCCATCTTCGCCCAGCGGGCGGTGTCGCGGTAGGCCTGATCGACCTGATGCTGTGCCTCGACATAGCTCCAGAAGTCGGCCAGGACGAAGTAGGGATCTCCGCGCTCGAGGACCGACTCTTTCACCGGGACAAGAGCGTGCGGGTCGTCCGGGGTGAAGAAGGACGAGCCGACCCAGTCGACGATGGCGCGCAGTTCCTCGCTCCCGTAATACTCGTCATACGGGTTGTAGCCGGCGGCGCGCCGGGCCTGCACCTCCTCCACCGTCATGCCGAAGATGAAGATGTTGTCTTCACCCACTTCCTCCTGAATCTCGACGTTGGCCCCGTCGAGGGTGCCGATGGTGAGGGCGCCGTTGAGGGCGAACTTCATGTTGCCAGTGCCGGAGGCTTCCTTGCCCGCAGTCGAGATCTGCTCGCTCACGTCGGACGCGGGGATCATGACCTCGGCGAGGGTCACGCGATAGTTCGGGAGGAAGACCACCTTCAACTTCTCGTTCACCCGCTCGTCGCTGTTGATCTTCGCCGCGACGGCGTTGATCGCGTGGATGATCTTCTTCGCGAGGTGATAGCCGGGCGCGGCCTTCGCCCCGAAGAGGAAGACGCGCGGATGCATGTCGAAGTCGGGATCGTGCAGGAGGCGCCGGTAGAGGTAGAGGATGTGGAGAAGGTTGAGGTGCTGGCGCTTGTACTCGTGGAGGCGCTTGATCTGCACATCGAAGATCGCGTCGGGGCTGATCTCGATCCCGGTCTCCTTCATCACGACCTCGGCGAGTCGCACCTTGTTCGCGCGCTTGATCTCCATGAAGCGCTTCTGGAAGGCGGCATCCTCCGCCTTTGTATCCAGTTTCTTGAGACGATCGAGGTCCTTCTGCCAGCCTTCGCCCACCACCTCGGTGATGAGGGCGGAGAGCTCGGGATTGCAGGCCTGAAGCCAGCGGCGCGGGGTGATGCCGTTGGTCTTGTTCTGCAGCTTGCCGGGGTAGAGCTGGTCGAAGTCGTGGAAGAGGTCCGCTTTCAGGAGACGGGTGTGAAGGGCGGCCACCCCGTTCACTGCGGAGGAGCCGACGACGGCGAGGTGGGCCATGCGGATCATCTTGGGCGAGCCCTCCTCGATCATCGAGAGGTCGGCCTTCTTCGCGTCGTCGCCCGGCCACTTCTTCTCCACCTCCTCCTCGAGGAAGCGCCGATTCAATTCGTAAATGATCTGAAGATGTCGCGGGAGCACCTTCTCGAAAAGCGGCACGCTCCACTTCTCGAGGGCCTCGGGGAGGAGGGTGTGATTGGTATAGTTGCAGACCTGGCGGGTGATCTCCCAGGCGCGATCCCAGGCGATGCCCTCCTCGTCGACGAGCAGGCGCATGAGCTCGGCGACGGTGATGGCGGGGTGGGTGTCGTTGAGCTGGAGCACGTTCTTGTCCGCGAAGGTGTTCCAGTCGCTCTGGTTGTGGCGTCGCCAGCGGCGGATGATGTCCTGCAGCGAGCAGCTCACAAAGAAGTATTGCTGGACGAGGCGCAGCTCCTTGCCCGACTCGGAGGAGTCGTTGGGATAGAGCACCTTGGAGACCGTCTCGGCGATCGCCTTGTTGCGCACCGCCTCGACGTAGCCGCCTTCATTGAAGATCTTCAGGTCGAAGTCCTGCGAGGCGCGGCTCTCCCAGAGACGGAGGAAGTTGACCGTGCCGGCACCGTAGCCGCAGATCGGAATGTCGTAGGGTTGGCCGATGATCTCCTGGGTGTTGACCCACTGCGGGCGAGGATCGCCGATCTCGGTGAAGCTCATCTCGACGTTCCCATAGAGGCGCACGCGCTGGCAATACTCCGGCCGCACGATCTGCCAGGGGGTGCCGAACTTGCGCCACGCGTCGGGCCGCTCGACCTGCTGGCCGTTGACGAAGTCCTGCTGGAAGATGCCGAACTCGTAGTAGATGCCGTAGCCGATGGCGGGCAGGTCGAGGGTGGCGAGGGAGTCGAGGAAGCAGGCCGCGAGTCGTCCGAGACCACCGTTGCCCAGTCCCATGTCCTCTTCTTCGTCGAGCAGTTCATCGAGATCGAGGCCGAGATCCTTCACCGCCTCCTCGACCGCGTGGTGGAGGCCCGCGTTCCAGATGTTGTTCCGCAGCATGCGGCCCATGAGGTACTCGAGGCTGAGGTAGTAGACACGGCGCACATTCGCCTCGTGGTGCGTCTCCATCGTCTTGATGAAGCGCTTGAGGATGCGGTCATGCACCGCCTGGCTGAGGCTGATCCACCAGTCGCGTTTTGTCGCCGTGCCGGTGTCACGCGCGAGCGTAAAGGTGAGGTGGTTCTGGATCGAGGTCTTCATTCCCTCGGCGTTGTCCGCGACGTTGAAGGCGAACCCGGGCTGGGTCGCTTTCGCGCGAGAGGTGGTGGCGGGCGCTTTTTTGGCCGCGGTGGTTTTCTTGGCAGGCATGATGTGGTGAGTCAGTTAAGCAGCAGAACGAAGAACGGAAGTTTGATCAGTGGATCTATTTTCCAGAAGGCAGGAGCATAGAATGCACCGTCTGCGTGTGAAGTGTAAACGCGGACGGCCAAAAAGTCCCGGCCGCGGCGCAAACGCCATGTCCGGATCGATCAAGAATGTGGCCAACGTCTCGACCGGCGGCGGCGCCGGGTCACAGCCCCAGCCGTTTCTCCCACTCGCGGCGGCCGAGTTCGAAGAAGGTGGGGCGCCCGCGGGGATCGCTCAGCGGCTGGCGGCAAGCGAGGAGGCGTTGGGCGAGGTCCTCGGCGCGCTTGGGGGTCCAGGGTTCGCCCGAGCGGACGAGGCGTCGTGCCATCATCTGCGCGATGGTCTCGCGGGTGGAGCGCGCTTCGGCGGGTCGCAGGCCGCGCTCCGCGATCGTCGCGACGAGGTCCACCGCGAAGTCCTTGGCCGCCTCCGGAGCGAGGATCTGGGGAGCGGCGCGGAGGCGGAAGAACTGTCGGCCGAAGGGCTCGATCTCAAGCCCGAGGGAGTGAAAGAGGTCGAGGTGTTGCTCGAGCACCTCCGCCCGCACCGGGTCGAATTCGAGGGAGAGGGGAAAGAGGAGCGGCTGCACGGGGATCGCCTCGCGCTCCCATTGAGCGAGAAAGGTCTCATAGTGGACCCGCTCGAGGGCTGCCGGGAGATGCAGGACGATGATGCCCTCGCGCGCCTCGAAAAGGGCGAGGCGCTCCTGGCTGAGCCCGAGAAAGCGCCAGTCCAGCTCGCGTCGGAGAGGGGGAACCGGTCGCTCGGTCGGCGGTCGCTCTCCGGAGGGCGGGGGCGGGATGTGCGGGGTCGCGCCGGAGCGGGGGGCACAGGGGGTGCCGGCGGCCGGGCGGGCCGGCGGCTCGATGCTCGGAAGGGGTGGTCGCGGCGGCATCGACGACGGCACCTCGGGGGCCAATGCGGTCGGCGAAGGCACCTTCATCGACCGCGCGCCCTCCACCGGTCGCGCTTTCGCGAGGGCGGTGCGACTGGCCGCGCGCAGGGTCTCGAGGACGGCTTCCATGACCGCGCCGCGCACCTGCCCATCGTGGCGGAAGCGCACCTCGCGCTTCGTCGGATGCACGTTCACATCGACCGCCGCGGGCGGGACCTCGAGAAAGAGAAAGCTCGCCGGGTAGCGCCCCTTTGGAATGTGGGTGTGGAAGCTTTCGATGAGGGCGTAGTTGAGGACCCGGCTGTCGACCGGTCGCCGGTTGACAAAGGTGAACAGCTCCGCCCGCGTGGCGCGTCCCGTGCCCGGGCGCGCGATGAGGCCGCGCACCACCAGCCCGCCCCCCGCGGGGTCGGGCGGTCGATCCACCACCGGGATGAGATCCTCCGCACTGCGCGCCCCAAAAACCTCGCGCACACGGTTTTCGAGCGTGCCCCCGGCTCCGGCGCGGAAGCGCACCTGGCCGTCCTCGAGAAGGGTGAAACCGATCTCGGGATGGGCCACCGCGAAGAGCCGGCACAGGAGCACGATGTGCGCGGCCTCCGTCCGGTCAGTCTTGAGAAACTTGCGCCGCGCCGGGACCGTCTGGAAAAGCCGCGACACTTCCACCGTGGTCCCTGGCGCCATCCCACAATCCTTCACCTCCGGGGGGCGGGTGCCGTCGACAAACACCTCGGTACCTGCCGTCGCCTCGGCTTCGCGCGTGCGCAGGGTGAAGCGGCTCACGCTTGCGATGCTCGGCAGGGCTTCGCCGCGAAAGCCGAAGCTCGCGAGGGTGAGAAGATCGCCGGCCCCCCGCAGCTTGCTCGTGGCATGGCGCTGGAGGGCCCGCAGGGCATCTTCGCGGTCCATCCCGCAGCCGTCGTCGGTGACGCGCAGATAGCTCTTCCCGCCGTGGCGAAACTCGACCTCGATCTGCCGCGCGCCGGCGTCGAGGGCGTTCTCGACCAACTCCTTCACGACTGCGGCGGGCCGCTCCACGACCTCGCCCGCCGCGATCTGGTTCGCGACGTCGTCAGGCAGCTGCTCGATCCGGGGCATGATTTTGAATGATGAATGCTGAGTGATGAATGATGAATGGAGTGCTTCCGGAGAGGCGGGTTCATCTCATTCATCACTCAGCATTCATCAATCATCATTCCCTTCATTCCGTCATCCGCACCCAGCCACTCGTGCCATCGGCGTAGTGTTCCTTCTTCCAGATGGGGACGCGTGCCTTGAGCTGGTCCATGAGGACGGCGACGGCATCGAAGGCGGCCTGGCGGTGAGGCGCGGTGATCCCCACCCAGACCGCGCAGGCGCCGAGGCGGAGGTGGCCGAGGCGATGCACGACGCGGACGTCGGCAATGGCATGGTCGCGACGCAACTCGGCGAGGATCGCTTCGCCCTCCTTCACCGCGAGCGGCTCGAAGGCCTCGTAGTCGAGCGCGAGAACGGCTCGCCCCTGGTGCGTGTCGCGCACCCAGCCCTCGAAGGTGACAAACGCTCCGACCGGTCCGGCGGCAAAGGCCCGCCGCTCGACCTCGGGCTCGATCGCGGTGCTCTGGAGACGAAACGACATGCTCTTGAATGACGAAAGATGAGTGATGACTGATGAGTGATGAATGCTGAATGGATGCAGCGTGATTCATCACTCCTCTTTCAGCCTTCATCCCTCACACTAGCCTCCCGCCACGGGTGGGATGAAGACGACCTCGCAGCCATCGGTAAGGGGTGTGAGGGGGTCGGTGAAATCGCCGTCGATGGCGACTCGCAGGCTGCTGAGGGGAAGGGTGAAGGGGTGCCGTTCGAGCAGCTCGGCATACAGCGCGACCGGGGTCGTGGCCTCGGTCGCAAAGGCTTCCTCGGCCATTCCGGCCTGCTCGCGGAGGAGGGCGAAGTAGCGCAGGCGGATGTTGCGGGCGGCGGTCGTCACGGAAGGAGGCGGAAAAAGAGGGGATGGATTGAACGAAGAAAGCAGCGCTCACGCCCGCACGTCGGCGAAAGGCGTGTGCTGGCGGCGGTAGCGGCGGATGATGCCAAGCATTTCATCCGGCTCGAGGGCCTGCGTCAACCGGGTGCGTGCTTCCTTCTCCGCCACGAGGCGGGCGATCTCCCCGAGCACGGCGAGGTGCATCTCGGGCTGTTCCTCCGGGCTGAGGAGGAGAAAGACGAGGCACACCGGCGCCTCCCCATTTTCCTCTGCAAAGGGGATCGCAGGCTCCACTTTGGAGACCGCGCAGACCGGCATGGCGAGGCCGGAGACCCGCGCATGGGGGAGGGCCACACCGTGCCCGAGAGCGGTGGGAATGGTCGCCTCGCGCTCGACCAGCTCCTCGCAGATGGCGACGGGGTCAATCACGCGCTCGGTGCGGTGGAGAACCTCGAGCATCTCCGCAAAGAGCGCTTCCTTGGTCGGCGCACTGCTGCGCAAAAACCACTCCGGCTTGAGCGCGTTGAGGAGATAGTCGGCCTCGCGCTGCAGGTAGAGAGTGCGGGGCTCGCGGCGGTCACCCTTGAGCTGTGACTCGGGTTTGGGGTCGAGCAGGATCTCCTTCGAGTTGGCCGTGAGGAGGGCGGCGAGACCACCGGGCTCCTGCAGGCGCTCGCCCTCCAGTTCGACGATGGCGGCTTCCCCGAGGACGAGTTCGGAGCTGACCATCGAGGGCTTTGGCATCCAGCTCCAGAGGACCGCGCCGGTCGTCGTCTGGCTCGTGCTCTTGGAGGAGGCCCAGCGAAAGACCCGTTCCTTGCCAAAGGCGGGCTCCCACTTCTTGCAGAGCAGTTCATTGAGGTCCTCGTTGTCGGTGAAGGCGAGGAGGCGGCCGACGCCCTGAAGCTCGTCGCGCTCGATCAGTTCGTCGACTTCCCGCGCGTCGCCGTAGAGCGCGACCTGGCCCTCGTCCTGCGCCTCGGTGACGGAGCGGCGGTTGCCATCGAGCAGAACGGCGGGAACGCCGCGCACGTCGCGGAGAAACTTGGCCACGGCCCGCCCCATCGTGTGGGCTCCGATGATGAGCCAGCCTTCCGGTTCCTTCTCCTTCACCCGCAGCAGCTGGGCCAGCGGGCCCGCGCTGAAGCCCTGCAGGACCACGGTGAGAAAGATCACCGAATAGACGAAGGACTCGAGAAAGGCTCCGCGCGCGGCGCCGACCGCTCCGTCGTCGGCCAGCGAGAGCGCGAAGAGCGAGGCCATCGAGGCCGCCACCACCCCGCGCGGCGCGACCCACCCGAGGAAGAGACGCTCGCGCAGGTTCAACTCACTGCGCGCGGTGCAGGCCGCCACCGTCATGGGTCGCACGACGAGGATGACAATGGCGACCAGGAGAAAGCCTTGCAGACCAAACTCGGCAAATTGCACCAGCTCGAGTCGCGCCGTGAGGATGATGAAGACAAAGCCGATGAGCAGGTCCGTGATCGCGCTCTTGAACTCCACGATGGACTTCAGCTCCGGCGGTCGGCGGGCTCCGATGATGAGCCCGGCGACGGTCACGCTGAGCAGGCCGCCCTCCGCGATGAGCGCCTCGGTGAGGCCGAAAATGCAGATCGCCACCCCCACCATGAAGACGTTCATGAGTTCGTCGGCGACCAGCTTGCGCTTCAGGATGTAGCACGTCAGCTCGCCGCCCGCGAGGCCGATGAGCAAGCCGAGGAGAACGCGCAGGCCGAGGTTGAAGAGCGCCGTTTCGCCCCCGCTGCCCACCACCCATTCGAAGGTGAGGACGGCCACGAAGACCCCGATGGGGTCGATCAGGACCCCTTCCCAGTGCAGCGTATGGTGCAGGTTCCAGTTCAGGCGCGTGCGCTTGAGGATGGGCTGGATGACGGTCGGACCGGTGACGATGACGAGGCTGCCCGCGAGGAGGCAGAAGAGCGGATCGAAGCGATAAAGGAGAAAGATCGCGCCCGCCGTCCCGATCCAGGTGACGACCACTCCGATGGTGAGGAGCCGGCGGATGACGGAGCCCGCCGTGCGATACCCCTCGGTGTTGAGGGTGAGCCCGCCCTCGAAGAGGATCAGCCCCACCGCGAGTGAGACAAGCACGTTGAGGATGGCCCCGAGGGCCTCCGGCTGCACCAGCCCGAAGCCCTCCGGCCCGAGCGTGACCCCGGCGAAGAGCAGGAAGACGATGGCGGGAATCTTCAGCCGCTTGGCGAGGACCGAGAGAAACGCGCCCACCCCGACGGCGAGTGCGAGCGTGAGCATGACACTGTTCCCATGCTCGCCGCCGAGCGCGGCCGCGGCGAGGACCGTTGGCGTTTCCAACCCCATGGGCCCCGAGGTTGAGAGGGCCCCCACGCATGGCGAGGCCAAAGGTGGCCCCCGCCAGAGAGCGCCTGCCCTACTCGGTATAGGCCCAGAGGAGGCGCCGCGACTCCCCGTCGAGCGCCTTGCGATCGGTCACAACATAGATGTCGCCGGAGAGGTCCTCGATGAGAATGCGCCCATCGGGCAACTCGCGCGGCCAGTCCTCCAGGGCGGTCGCAAACTGCCGCGGGCCCTGCGCCGTCTCCACCTTCCAGACGCGCAGCTCGAAATCCTTTTCGATCTCTCGGATCCGCTTTACCTCGAAGGCGAAGCCGGCCACCGCCATGGCACCCTGCAGGGCCGCGCGGGACGCCGGATCGAGGTCCTCCGGCCGCCGCACGAGCGCATGTTCATGATTCTCGTCATCGCGCAGGGAGAGAAACTCCTGTGGGTTCGACCAGGGGAAGCAGGCACGCAGCTTGACCGAGGTCGTCTTTCCCTCGCGTGAGAGGAGGAGCCGCCCGTCATCGGCCAGGCGCAGGTTCAGGTCGTGGGTGAAATGGGCTTCGAGTTGCATGGTTGAAGGGGCGGCGGGAGTGGGGAGGGGTTTCCTGATCCTCCTAATCCTAATCCTACTCCTACTCCTACTCCTAATCTTCCTCATCCTCCTCTCCGCAGCCGGATTAGGATTAGGATTAGGATTAAGATTAGGAGGAGGAGTCACACGGCGTACATCTCGTGCAGTTCCTTCTGG
>JBKHAU010000038.1:0-10855 GCA_046542725.1 Opitutales bacterium | reverse complement strand
CGGTCGACCTCGTACCAGACCTGCTCGATGGCCGGCACGACGAGCGCCTGCGCCTCGATCTTCACCCACTGCGGATCGCGCGTGAAGGTCTTGATGAGTTGGGCGATGGGATGCGGCACGGTGGCGGAAAAGAGCACCGTCTGGCGCTCCTCCGGCATCTCGCGAAGGATCGTCTGGATGTCCTCGAGAAAGCCCATGTCGAGCATGCGGTCAGCCTCGTCGAGGATGACGGTGTGCACGCGATCGAGGTGCAGGCTGCCGCGGTGGAGGTGATCGAGGACGCGACCGGGGGTGCCGATGATGATCTGCGCTCCCTTTTCAAGCCCGCGGAACTGCCGCTCATAGCTCTGCCCGCCATAGATCGGGAGTTCGCGCACGCCCTTCTTGAAGGCGGCGAGCTTGGCGGTCTCCTCCGCCACCTGCACCGCCAGTTCGCGCGTGGGGCAGAGGATGAGGACCTGGGGGGCACGCACCGCGGGATCGATCCGCTCGATCGCCGGAATGGCGAAAGCGGCGGTCTTGCCCGAACCGGTCTGCGACTGGCCGACGACATCGCGTCCGGTGAGCAGGGGCGGGATCGCGGCCGACTGGATCGGCGATGCCTCCTCAAAGCCCATCGCAGCGACGGCCTTGAGGACGTCGGCGGAAAGGCCGAGTTCGGCGAAAGGTTTCTTTTCCATCACGCCAACGAGGACCGCCCCGCCGGTGAAGGCGAGCGCAGAAGAGAGATAACCCGACCGGAAAGCGCCGCTCGCGAGGGAGGTCCCATCCCGCAGCCCAGCACCATCTGAGGTAAAGTCCTTCCATGGATCCATTGCAGACGCGTAGGGTGAAGAGTTTAATCGCGTGTTTTCGCCGCCGACGCTCAACCCACCCATGCGCGCGCACGATGTAGTCCGGCATGGAAACAGGGATCGGGGAGACCGTCGCACGCCTGGGCGCCCTCGCGCTCAGCGGCGGTGGCGGTCTGGCCGCGGTCCATCTCCTTGCCCATGGGGCCCGGCGTCTCTACCAGCGAGGACCACGTGAACGCAGGCGCCCAAGGCGCTCCGCGGTCCAGCTCGCCTTCGCCCGGCTTTCCCCGCCGGGATACTGGGTCTTTCACGAGTTCGACCTCGTCGGTGCCGACGGGCTCTCCGCTCTCTGGATCGACCACCTCGTCGCCTCGCCCTATGGCGTCTTCGTGATCGCGCGAGGCAGCCGCATCGACCCCACCCCACCCCTCCCGGGCGCCTCCGCTCTCCGCGTGCAGCGAACTCAGCCCCGCCTCGAGCGCGCCTTCCCCTCCTGCCGCGTCGCGCTCTGCGCGCTTCTCGACCTGCCGCGGGAAGCCGTCCTCGAGCTCGACCCGGACGCCTCCACCGAAGAAACGCTCGAAACCATCCTCGGCACCCGCACCCGCCAGCTTTCCGCGAGTCAGCTCGCTGCCGTCCTGCACACCCTTGGACGCCAGAAACAGCACGCCGACCAAACCTCCGCCCTCCAGCGCACCGTCCTCACCCGTCGTCTCCACGCGGAAGCCTGACGAGCGGGCGCAGAGGCGTTTTTTGGCCACCGCGGTGGCATTGTCCCGGAGCCCGCGCTACGCTACGCGCATGGCATCATCACCCGACCTTCCCCTCGCCCTGGACCTCACGAAGGACTTTCCGCGCAGCCCTCGGCAGACGCTCGCCGGCTACGTCATCGCCGCCCGCACGCTCGACAAATGCCGCGCCGAGCTCGCCGGCAGCGCCGGCGAGTATCACTTCGACTGTCCGCTCGATAACATCTTCTTCGCCTTCGTCGATGTCCGGGCCCACGACTTCAAGGCCTTCGTCGCGACCGGGGCGGACGACGAAGCCGTCGCCAAATGGATCGAAGACCATGCGCAAAAGCGCGCACGCGCTGAGATCGTGCAGTTCAACAACGAGTGGCGCGGCAAGCACCTGTACCAGCTTCCCACCAAGATGCAGCTCTTCATGGAAGACTACATCCCGAAAAATCTCCCCACCGGGCGTATCGTCCACCACTTCTTCGACATCTACGACATCGAGGAGAAACGCATGTAGAGGGCGGCCGAGGGGGGTTGTGACACCATCTCCGCTCCGCCACCGCTCAGCCGGCCGCCTCCGCCGCTTGCAGACCGGAATGTCTGCGGACCGCAGAGAAGCCTCCACCCCATGCGCCGTCCTCGGACGGAAGGCATCTCACCACCTGTCTACCAATCGAGTTCTCGGCCGAGGAGCGCAAACAGTCGCTCGTTGTGTGGCGCGAAGAAGCGCCGGAGCTCCTCCACCATCCGCGGCGGCGCGGCGGTGCGGTTGGACGCCGTGTTTTTCGCGGTGAAATCGAGCGGCGTCTCCGGCGCCGATAGTTCGAGAAACCGAAAGGCGTCGGCGAGCGCCACGTGCGGCTGGCGAAAAAGTGTCCCGCTGCCGAGGACGAGGACCTGCTCGCGGCGAAAGTGCGTGAGCACGTTCTCGATCTGGTCGGCGTAGAGGCCGCGCTGCTTGTAGCCCGCATGCAGCAGCGTTTCCTTGCCCTCCGGCCCGAGAGAGCGCGCCAGTTCGAGCCGTTCCTCCTCACATGCCATCGCCTCCTCGAGCGAGAGACGCTCGCGCCCCATCCGGACCTCGTGGAAGTAGTGCGAGAGGGCGCGTTCGACGGGATCTCTCAGGATGATGAGCAGGCGCGCCTTCGGTACGAGCCGGGCAACCCTTGCGGCGACCTCCGTCTCGAAGAGATAGCCGGGCGTCGCCTCGCCCGTGATCTCCCCCCGGCGCATTCGTGCGCGCAGCGGAAAGTGCGCGCGATACCAGGCCTCGGACCGGCCCATCCGCATCCCGAGCGAAAAATAGTGGGTCTCCTTGCGATAAGGGCGGCGCACATGCGGATGCTGGCAAATGTAGGCAAACAGGCTCGAGGTGCCGCATTTCATGCCACCGTAGACAAAAAACGCGGGCAGGGCCCGGAGCGGACCAGTGGCCTGACGCAGGAGGAAACGGCGCGAGCGACGGAGCCGTCGATCGTCGCGACGCGGCGGCATGATGAGTTCACGAGGGTGGGACGCGCTGGTCATTTCCGCGACCTTCCGGCCCGGCCGCGGCGGGTCCCGGCGAGTGCTTGGTTTTCAACGCGAAGCGCGTGGGGGATCATCATAACAAACAGGGGTTGGGGATGAAGAGAGCAGACCAGCGAGGTGACCCCATCAGATGCTGGGCGAGTGGCCGCTCTCCATGTCGCTGAGGCGGATGTCGAGCGCGCGCACACTGATGCGGATTTCGAGGATACTGAGAACAAGGGAGACGGCAAAGAGCACGAGGCTCAACCCGAAGAGCCCTTCGCCGAGGAAACGCACCTGAAAGAACAGCGCTGCCATGCTCAGGACGCAGCAGAGAAACGCCGCCACCCCAAACTCCTGCATCTGCCGGATCATGCGCACACGCTGGCGGAGGCTCGTGAGCTGGGCACGATTGAGCGGGTCGGGCGAACGCTGTTCGTCCGCGTGCAGTTGCCGGATGACGGAGGCAAGGGCGAGAAAGCGGTTGGTGTAGGCCAGGAGCAACAGCGAGATAGCCGGAAAGAGCAGTCCGGGCGTGGTGAGCGTGAGGTCCATGCCATCAGGGTGACCCATGTCACCGCGGAAGGAAAGTCCGAGGGTGCGATCCACCTCATCGCCCCGCCACCCACGGAGGCGCCGCAGTTGCCCGAAAATCCGAACAAGGGAGAATCCGAAACACCGGACTGAACGCGCTGTCCGCCCGTGGCGCTCCGCTTATGGGGCCGCGGGCGTCGCCCGCACGCCCCCGCGCGCAGACCACGAAGGCAGTGGACCCCGTCGGGCCGTCCCCTTACCGGCCCCTTCCCTCCTCCCCTGGAGGGGGCCTTCTCCGTGGGCCACGGAGGTTTTTGGGGCGACGGCAGTGGCGCGAGAGTCGGCGACGCGGCCAGCTCGGGACGTGACCATCCCCAAAAAGAGCGACCGCGCCGGGAGGGGCGCGGTCGTGCAGACAGGCAAGCGCTCCACGAGTGAAGCGATCCCGGGAGAGCCAGTTCAGGGCGCGACAAACTCCCACTGCTGGTTGTGACTTGCGTTCACATACCACTGCTGGACGAGACTGCCGTTGCTGTTCTGTCCGCCGGTGTCGAGGGCCTTGCCATTGGCCCGGTTGACGAGGCGGTAGTAGTTGCCCGTCACATGCTCGAGGGTCCACTGCTGATTGTGACTCGAACTGTTGGTCCACTGTCCAACGAGGGAGCCGTCACTCGTGCGGGCCATGCTGTCGAGGTAACGCTCGCCGGTGACGCAGTGCAGCTTGCGATAGTCGCCCGTGGTGGAGACAACCCAGCGCTGATTGTTGCTCGAACTGCCGGACCAAATGCCGACATCGGCGCCGTCGAAGGAGACGCCGAGATTGTCGAGGTAGAGGCCGTTCGCGCGGTTGCGCAGGCGATAGGTCCCATCCGACACGTTGCCCCCTCCCCCGCCGACGCCGAAGACATTGATCGTCGTGTTGGAAGTGCGCACTTCCTGGCAGTTGGGGTTGCCGTTCGAGACGGTCCCGCTGAGCACATGAGTGTTGAAGGCGTCCTCGAGGAAGATGCCCTGGCTCGTGGTACTGGCGATATCGACCGCATTGAGCATGGTCTCATTGCTCCCGCAGACAGTCGAAGAGGAAGCGTAGGCGCGGCCCAAAGAGTCAGTGAGCCGATGCATCCAGACAAACATCTGCCTGATGGAGCCTCAGGGGGTAAACCCCATCAATCGCCTTTTGGCCACAATGGCCTAGCGTGTCAGGAGGGCAGTGAAACCGGCGCAAAATCGACCATCGCCAATGATGACAGTCCACTCCGCGAAGGGACGGCAGTTGGATTCACCGCGCGATTTGATGGAGGCGAACCCCGAAATAGTCTCGACAGGCACGGCTGCTCCCATAATCCGGTGCCGTCACCCGCGCGGCGCTGGCATGCTCCTGGTTTGCCCGACGGATTGAACAACTCTGCCTTTTCACACTCCCTCCGCTCGCCCGCCGCTTCTTTCAGACCGCCCAGGCGTCGCGCGGCCGGCACCGCCCGAGCGGCAGTCTGGCTTGATCCCCGGCGACGAACGTTCCTCCCCTTCCTCTTTCTAATGATTTCTACCGCCTATCCCGCCACGAGCTGGTTCCTCTGGCTCGGAGGGCTCGCCTTCTTCCTCGGCGCGGCCCTGCCGCTCTTGCTTGTTCCCATGCGCTCGGGCCAGGCCTTCGGGTGGAAGCCCGCCGCGGGAGACGGCTTTACCCCCGCGTTGAAGCGCATCCAACCACGGCAGAAGAACCTCGAGACGCTGATGTATCTCTTCCTCGTCGGCTCTGGCGGTTACCTCTCCTTCCAGCTGCCTTAACGGGCAGCCTTTCTTCTCCGGTCATGATTCGCAGGCTTTTCTGTACTCTCTCGATACCGTTCATCCACCTCATGGTCCCCTTCAAGACCTGGGCCTGGCAGACCCGCCACGGTTGGCTGCGCGGCCTTGTCCTTGAGCTCACATCGGCGGCCGACTTCCTCCTCACCGGCCTGCATGCACAGAACCCGGCGCTCATCCGGACATGGGATGCCTTCGGGCGGGGCAATTTCGTCTTTGGCAAGGCGCTCATGGTCGTTGATCACGCCAAGGCGGAGAGAGAAATCGCGCAGCCCCAGATGCGTGGCAGCTACTTCATGGGTTTGCCCATCGTGGGATTTTCGCCCAGCACCTTTGCGAGCAACGCGGGCCCGATCAGCGTGAGCCAACCGGCGCGCGGCGTCCTCCGCGCCCACCTCGATGAGCACCTCCTCAAGCCGCACCATCGCGAGCCGGATCTCGGCAACATGCGGGAGCGCTGCGCCGAGGCCCTCGGCGACTGGGTCAATGACTCGCGACGCGATCACTTTCTCTGCCTGCGCGGCGCCGTCATGCGCGTTCTGACCCTGCTCCTCGCCGATGTCGCCCTCGAGAAGGACGAGGCCGAGCGCATCACCACGGCCTACCTCCGGCGCTTCGCCGAGCTGTCGGCATTTTCCTACTACCTGCCAGCGGTGCTGAGTCTGCTCGGGACGCATGAGGGCGTGCGGAGGGAGGTCTACGTGCCGCTCAAAGCCAAGGGGATCGACCCGCTCGCGATCGACATGATCATGTTCGCGGGCATGTTCAGTGTGGGCACGATCCTCATGAAGTGCGTCGACCATGCGCGCGACTTCGACCTCGACTACGGTGCCCTCAGCCCGCGCGAACGGGTCACCTTCGTGATCGAGTCGCTGCGGCTCTTTCCCACCGTCTCGACCGTGCATCGCCTCCTCGAAGAGCCTGAAACCGTCAAGCTGCGCGGCCGCGAGATCACCATGCAACCGGGCCAGGAGATCGCTTATCCCTTCGTTTGTATCCACCGGGACACGACGGTGTTTGCAGATCCCGAGGCCCTGCGCCTCGATCGTCCGGAGCACGAGATGGCGGCCATCCTCAGCTGGTCAAAAGGACCCCACGTCTGCCCCGCACGCGACCTCTCGATCCTCGTCACGGTGATGATGCTCGACGCCCTGGCCGAATCCGCCGGCGACCTCCGTGAGGTTCACCTCCGTAACATCGAGGTATGACCGCGACGAAGGCACTCGCAGATTGGCGCGACCGCTGGTCGGCGGGCTGGCGCTCACCGGGCTCGCTCACCGCCTTGGTTCCCGCCGCGGCAGAGGATCACCAGCATCTCCGCAATACGCTCGAGAAGCGGGAGCCCTCCATCCTTGAAGCACTGCGCTCGGTCGAGGATCTGCACGCGCTGCGCCTCGTCGTCATCCCGCCGAGCGAGGGCCGCCCCACCCGTCTGCTCGTGAACAGCGTGTGCGACAGTCCGCCGGCGATACACCGCGCAAAGGTGGCGGCCGCGCTGCATCCCTTTGTCGCCGAACTCGTGGCCGGCGCGCCGGACTCACCGGAGGCGCTGGGGAGCCTCCTGAGCAAGCATCACAACCGCGAGAAAACCCTCTTTCTCGCCTCCCCCGGCGTCACCCTTGCACGCATTCGCGAGGAGGCGCGCCTGCGCGAAGTGTTGCGGGACTGGCTGGAGGCGCGCCGCGAGGACGGCAGCCTCGGCACGATGCGACTCGACGAGGCGCACGCGGCTGCCCGCGACCATGTTCGCGGGCTCGCGGATCCCACCTGCGCGCGCGAGCCGATCCCACCCGTCCCCGGTCGCTGGCGCCGGCGCCTGGAATGTGCCGCGACCTTTCTGTTTTTTCCCCTGTTCGGCGTCCTCGGAAAAGACATCCACCTTGCGGCCGAGGCTCAACGCACGCCTGCCGCGCGGCTCGGGACGCATGCGGCATTGGCGCTGTGGTGGATTTATGCCGCGCCCTTTACCGCCCTCGCCTTGCTTTTTGTCCGGCTGCGGGAGTGGCTCGAGCCCGAGGTGGTGCCCGCGCCCGCTTCGGAGGCAAAGCTGCTCCACGTCGAGTCGGTCGAGGACGCACAGACGAAGAACGAGTTGACGGTCTGGTTTCCGGTCAAGCCGGATCCCATCGGGCGTTTTCTCATGTGGCTCACCCTCTTTGGCTCCGAGCGCGGGACGCGCCATCTTTGGACCCGCGGCTCTCTTGCCGGGGCGGAGAACATCCACTACGCGCGCCTCCTCCTCGCCGATGGCGGCCGACGGATGATCTTCATGAGCGATTACGAAGGGAGCTTCGACGCTTATATCGACCACTTTATCGGTATCGGGGGCAAGACCCGGGCGGTCATCCCGATATCCTCCCGCGTCCTCGGTTGTCCACCCACGCGCTGGCTCTACTGGCCGGTCGAAGGAGTGAGCTTCCCCCGGCGCTGGCGCGAGATGGCGCGCAGCTACCAGCTTCAAGCGAGTGTGCGCTACGTCGCCTACCCCGACCTCTCCGCCAACGACATCCTCAACCACAGTGTGATTCGCGAACGGCTCTTTGCCGAGTCCCTCTCCCCCGAGGAACTCAAGGACTGGGCCGCGCGGATCTGAGACCGGCGCACTTGATCGTGCGCCCCACCCGCTCCCACCCATGCATGCACAAGACGGCATCCAAGCCCTCGTCTTCACTGGCCTCGGTTCCCTCCAGAAAACCCGCGTGGTCTGGCTGCGTGACCTCCAGCTGCGGTGGTTGCGAGCTGTTTTGCCGGAGCTCGCCTACGGGCGCGGCCGCTTCGATCCAGCCGTCCAGCTTCTTCTCACTGCGAGTGGGGCGCGGCAGCTGGGCGCGAGCGACGAGGAGGTCACCGCCCTCGGGCGCGAGTTCGCCCACGGCATGACGCATCCGCCCTCGCGCCTGCGTCTCGGCGACCGCGGGGCACACGACCCAATGGGCTTTCGCTGGACCGATGCCGAGCATGAGGGCGCGCTTCTGCTCTACGGCAATGAAGGCGGCGTGCTCGACGCACTGAGCGAACAACTCACGCAGGGAGTCTCCGTGAGCCGTTCAGCCGAGGTTTACCTGCCCCCGAGCGGACGGGAGCCCTTTGGCTTTCTCGATGGGATCACGCGGGTCCACATCGCGCGGCCAGACCAGTCCCGCCCTGACGCGATTCCGGCCGGTGCCTTCGTCTTCGGCCATTCCGACCACACCGGCGCAGTCCCCGACGGCGGTCCGCTCGGGCACAACGGTTCCCTTGTCATCCTGCGGGAACTCGCCCAGGACGTACGCGCTTTCTGGGACTACTTCCTCGCCCAGGCCGACGGCAAGGAGCGCGAGGCGATCCTTCTCGCGGCCAAGGCCATCGGCCGCTGGCCCAACGGCATGCCCCTCTTGCCGGGGCAGACGGAGGAACCACCCTTCGACCAGGACGCGCTCGACTTCGCCTCCTTCGCCCATGACCGCACGGGCTCCGGCTGTCCCTTTGGCTCGCATGTGCGCCGGGCCAATCCCCGCGACGGCCTCGTCGACTCGAGCACCCTGTCGCAGCAAATCAGCGCGCAGCACACCCTCCTTCGGCGCGGGCGACTGTTTGGTCCTCCGGCCCCCTCGGACTGGTATCCAGGACCCCTTCGAGAAGCCATGCCAGTGGCTGGAGACGCCACCTCGGTAGCCGCGCGAGGCCTCTTTTTTGTCGCCCTATGCACCGACATCCGGCGCCAGTTCGAGTTCGTCACGCAGAACTGGTTGATGGCGCCGAAGTTCGCCGGCCTTTATAACGAGGTCGATCCCCTCCTTGCCCACGCGGACACTTCGCGGGAATTCTCCATCCAAACGGATTCGTTTTGCCGCCACCTCGAAGGCGTCGGCGGGTGGGTCCGCCCCCGCGGCGGCGGCTACTACCTCCTTCCCGGGCGCGGCGCCCTCGAGCGACTCCTCAGTAGGGCGGGCGAGTGAGGCGAAACTCCTGCTTCGGGAAGCAGATGCGCGAGACCGCCGCCTCGAAGTCCTTCACGCCGGAGAGGATCTTGATTTCGACCCGCAAGTAGTAGACATCCACCGTCGGCTTCCAGGCGGCGGGCAGGCGCACGGCGTCCTTTTCGGTCGTGACCAGCAGGTCGGCGCGCAGCGCGGTGACCTCCGCCTGCAGTTGCGACAGTTCCTCGGGGGTGAAGCGGTGATGATCGAGGAAACGGCGTCGATGCACGATCTCCGCCCCGTAGTGCGCAACAAACTGCTCGAAGCTCTCGGGCACGGCAATGGCACTGAACACCACCACCCGCTTGCCGCGCAGATACTCCAGCGGCTGCTCCTCCCCGTCGCCGACGCGCGCGATGTACTGAGGCGCGTGGCGGCACTCGATGAGATCGACGTCGGGCCGATACTTGCGGATCGTGCGTTCGAGCTCCGCATCGTGCTCGCCGTCCGACTTGGTGAGGAAGACGTAGGTCGAACGGCGCATGTGACTGATCGGCTCGCGCAGCAGGCCGCGCGGCAGGGTCCAGCCGTTGCCAAAAGGGTTGGTCTTGTCGATGAGGAGCACCTGCAGATGATCCTTGAGCTTAAAATACTGGAACCCGTCGTCGAGGATGAGGGTGTCGCAGCCATACTGGGTGATGGCGTAGTGACCGGCCTTGACGCGGTCCCGATCGGTCAGGACGACCACCCCGGGCAGGTTTTTCGCGAGCATGTAGGGCTCGTCGCCCGCCGTCTCGGCATCGAGGAGCAGGCGCGTGCCGTCACTCACCTCGCGCGGCTTCTCCGGCTCGGCATGCGTGATCCAGCGCAACCACTTGCGCAGGACCGGCTCCTTCTTGCTCTTGTAGCCGCGGCTCAGGATCGCGACCTTGCGCCCACGCTCGCGCAGGCTGCGCGCGAGCTTCTCGACCACGGGGGTCTTGCCCGTGCCACCCACTGTCAGATTGCCCACCACGATGACCATGCACCCGAGGTGCGAAGCCCGCAGGATGCGTTTGCGGTAAAGCCATTCGCGCACCTTCACAATCCCCCAGAAAAGCAGCGACAGGGACCAGAGAAAGGCGCCCCAGAGCCGCGCCCAGCCGTCTTTCCGGCGGTCGTAGATGACATCGACCGTGAATGTTTCAAAGCGGTCGAGCCAACTGCGCAAGGATGTCGGGGGTGGCTCCATCAGGTGGGCTGATCACACGTCAGGAATCGAGTCGAAACAAGCCGGAAACGCCCGCCCCGAGCCTCGCCGGCGACGAGCTACCGAACTTCGCCAGGGTCGGTCTTCGCTTTGCGCTCAGGGTGCTCCCGCTCCGCGGCGGCGGGACCACTCTCGCCGACTCCGCCCCACTGCGTTTTCGCCCAATCGTAGAGCTCCCGATCCGGCTCGCAGAGTCGCGCAACCCGGTCGCGCATCGCTTCGTCGAAGAGGGACTTGTACTCGGTCGCGGAGTAGCCTCCCGGTTCGGTGAAGTCCTCCGTCTTGCGCTCGTGCTCGAGGCGAAGGGGGCGGCCCGTCAGCGAAACC
>JBKHAU010000037.1:0-10936 GCA_046542725.1 Opitutales bacterium | reverse complement strand
GAAGGCAGTTCCCAAAACCACTCCGGCGAGGCCAAGGCGGCGGGGCAGGACTCCGGAGCCTATGCCCTCATGCGGGTGAGCGACCTTATCGGGAGGGACGTAAAGGACGCTGACGGGCGGAAACTCGGGGACATCGTGAATCTCGTGATCGACCTCGAGTCGCACCGCGTCACGCATGCCCTTGTCATGACAGGCGGCATTCTCGATCTCGGGGGCGACGTCCGCGCGATTCCCGCCGCCGCACTGTCGCCCCAGGAAAATGGCTTCAGTGCCGCCATCATGAAGGAGGCGTTCACCTCCCAGGAGATCATGCCCGAGGATCGCGTCGAGGCGCTCCGATCCGACTACGGCCGCGCGCTCGAGACATACTACGGCGATGCCCACCACAAAGCCGCCAAAGCCGCCCGCGAGCATGACCACGTGCTCCTCTACAGCGACCTCATGAGCTACAAGGTGCGTTTCCGCGACGACGAGAGCGACGCCAACCGCCTCGATGCTGTGTTGGTCGACCTTGCACGCAACTCACTCGCCTACCTTGAACTGAGTGGCCTCGGATCCGGACCGTTTGGATCCTCCGATTCCAACCAACGCACGATGATTCCCGCCACTCTCATCCAAGAGGTGCGGCAGGATAGCTCCACCCTGCAGCTCGATCTTTCCATCGCCGAAGCGCAGGATGCCGATGCCCTCCGTAGTCTCAAGGAAATCGAGGAGCAGCGGACCGCGCGCGGCGTGGTCTACAACCTCTCTGCGAAATGAGGCCTCAAAGCCGCGATCATCGCATATTTTCGCGCTGTGCTCCACGCTTTGCGAGGTCCGTGTTTTCGCCGCACAGCCCATCTCCGAGGCCCCGTGCATCGTCGGTGTGCAGTCCGCTTGCGCGCCCCACGCGTCGAGGACCAGGAGACACTCAACGCTCTCCCCCGGGATGAGGCCCCCGCCCGCTCATTGGCCGCCGCGTCGTCGTGCATGCCAAGGTGGTCGGTGGCGTCCCACCCACGGGCAACACCGGACCCGGATCGCCGCCGGCGTGATCGACGACAAACATCGATCTCGGCAGGACTGAGCCGAACGCCCGTGGCAGCCTGAAATTTTGCACTCCGCCCGACCCTGGCCGTCCTGCAGCGTGCATGACGCGGAGTCGGCCGTTTCTTTTGAAAGAATCACAAGGCCCCTGGTTCCGACCCCCGAAAAACTTCGCAACCCTCTTTCATCCGCTAAGATATGCACCTCTTTGGCGCACTCTTGAAGGTATCCGGAGGCAAACAGGCACGGATTGTGAAGGGTTGTCCCGCCATGAAGAACCGCAACAAACTCCTCTCTGCTTCGCTCATCGCGCTCACCTTGGCACTGCCCGGACAACTTCTTGGCGACATGGACAAGGATGACCACAGTTCGGAGAACTCCTACGACAAATCCAAACAGGAGAACCGCCAGTCGGACCACGCCAAGGACAAGGATAAGAAGAAGGACACACGGGAATACACCCTCATCCCGGGGGAAGCTCTCATGGGCACAGACATTCAAGGCTCCGACGGCCAGAAACTCGGTGACATCGTCGACCTCGTGATCGATCTGGACTCGCAGAAAGTGACGCACGCCCTCGTCATGACCGGAGGCATCCTCGACCTAGCCGGAGATGTGCGCGCAGTACCCGCTGGCGCCATCTCACAAGATGGCTACAGCTTCAGCATGGACCTGACGAAGGACGAATTCACCGAGCAGGACACGATGCCGGAGGGACGTCTTGAAGCCCTGACGGGCGAGTACGGTCGCTCCCTGGAAAAGGAATATGGGAAGAAGCACAGCGAAGCCGCCAAGACCGCCCGCAAAAGCGACGCGGCGGTGCTTTACACCGACCTCGTGGCCTACGAGATCGAATTCTCGGAAGGAACTTCGGAAGTCGAGCGCCTCGTCGACGTGCTCGTGGATATGGGCAACAACGCGGTCGCCTACCTCGAACTCCGTGGCGTCGCTCCGAGCGCCTTCGATACGCCCCGCCCCGAGCGGCGCACGATGATTCCCGTCGCGCACATCGATGAGGTGGCAAAGGATCGCAATACGCTGCACCTCGAGACCTCCCTCACAGAAGCACGCAACGCCGACAGCGTGAATGACCTTGAGGAGATCGAACGAGGCGAAGGCGAAGGTGGAATGATCTATTCCATCTCAATGAAATAAGCCCCTTCTCTTCCATCGCTTTCATCATCTGGCGCAGCCCTGCGGGGTTGCGCCATTTTTGTGTCGTGAGAACGGGACATTCCGCAGTCGCGCAAGCACTACCCGATACGCAGACGGCGCGATGTTCCGATCCGCGAATCGGCTTGCAGTCGATGGCGCACAGCCGGGTTGTGCCTCGGTCCCGTTGGATAAGGCAGACGAGCGGCAGGTGCATCGGCGTCATCAAACTCCCCGACGGGCAGACCCTTCCTCGTTGCCCGTCTCTGCGTCTCGCGCAAGGGAAGGGCCTCAGCAGTCAAGAGGAGGAAAGGCGTTCCTTGATGTCTTCGAGGACGCGGTAAGCGGCCGGGACAAGTCCGAGCGAGATGGGGGTGACAAAGATGACCCCGAAGCCGAGGCTGATCGCCATGGGGATGAGGAAGCGGGCCTGAAAGGAGGTCTCGAGGATCATCGGGGTGAGCCCGAAGAAGGTCGTGAGGGACGTCAGCAGGATGGGGCGAAAACGCCGCACCCCGCCGTCTTCCAAGGCCTCTTCGATCGTCGCGCCGTCCGCTCGCCGCCGGTTGACGTAGTCGATATGGACGAGGCTGTCGTTCACGACCACGCCGGCGAGGGCGATGATGCCGAGAACCGAGACGATACTGAGGCTGTAGCCGAGGAGGGCGGGCCCCAGGACCGCGCCGACGATGCCGAAGGGAATGGCGAGGAGAATGAGAAGGGGCTGCACGTAGCTGCGAAAGACGGTCGCCAGGAGCCCGAAAATGAGAAGAAAGACGAGGGCGAAGCCCGACCCGAGGGCGCGCAGGGTCTCGGCCTGCTCCTGGCGCTCGCCCGCGACCTCCCAGCTGAGCGGGGGAAAGTCCTGCTGGAGCTCGGGGAGGATGCGCCCGAGGACCTCGGCGGAGACGTCGTTGGCGCTGGTCCCGTCAGTCACATCGGCCGTCACCTCGATTGTGCGGCGACCATTCTGGCGCTCGATCGCAGTATAGGAGGTCGCCCAGGTGAGTTCCGCGGCCTGCTCGAGCGGGATCTGGCCCTCGGCCGTGAAGATGACGAGTTGATCGATCGTCTCCATTGTCGCGCGATCCTCTTTCGGCAGGCGCACGTAGACACGGAGCTCATCGGTGCCCCGCGGCTGCCGCAGTGCCTCGACCCCGAAAAAGGCCCCCCGGATCTGGCGCGCGAGGGACTGCTCGGTCACGCCAAGAGCGCGGGCGGCCGGCTTGAGGCGAAAACGCAGCTCCTCCTTGCCCCGGCTGAAGCCCTTGTCGACCTCCACCACGCCGGTGTAGTCGCGCAGGCGCTGGGCCAGTCGCTCGGCGACCTGCTCGAGTTGGTCGGCATCCTCGAGGGCGAGTTCGAACGCGAGATTGGCCCCCGCTGACGGCCCGGTGGTGTGACTGAAGAGAATGCGCTGCGCCCCCACGACCTCGCCCACTGACTCGCGCCAGGCCGCGGCCAGTTCGCTCGCGCTGACCGTCCGCTCGTCGGCCGGATGAAGGGTGGCGATGACCGAGGCGAGGTGCGTGCCGGTGTTGCCCCCGGCGGCCGAGGTGGTGGGATCACTCTCGCTGAGGTAATCGATGCCGAGGATGGAGAAGATGCCCTTCGCCACTTTCTTCTCCCCCTCAAGCTGCTCGAGGCTCTCGCGGAGGGCTTCCTGCACGTGCTCCATCGCTCGCTGGGTGGTCGACGACGACGTCCCCTCGAGCATCTCGATCTTGGCGTTGACCGTCGTCCCCTCGATGTCGGGGAAGAAGACAAAGCGCAGGCGCCCGCCCGCATAGAGCGCGGCGGTGAGGACGAGCACCGCCAGACCACTCACGAGAACAAGGTAACGCCAGCGCAGAAGACCGCGCAAGAAAGGCCGGTAGTGCCGGTCCACCCGCTGCTCGAAGCCCTCCGAAAAGCGTTGCTGCCACTCGAAAAAGCGACGCAGGTGCCGCTGCCGGGGCGGCTCCGCACGAGTGTGGGCAAGGTGTACGGGGAGGATGATGAGGCTCTCGATGAGCGAGATCGCGAGGATCGTGATGACGACCTTCGGCGTGACTGCGAAAAACTCCCCGATTACCCCCGGGATGAAGAGCATGGGAAGGAAGACGAGCATCGTCGTGGTGACGGAAAAAATCACCGGCCGCGCCACCTCGTGCGTTCCAAGCACGGCGGCCTCGAGCGGCGAGCGCCCGGCCCGCTGCTCGTGAAACGATGCCTCCCCGACCACGATCGCGTCGTCCACCACGATCCCGAGCACGAGGATGAAGGCAAAAAGCGAGATCATGTTGATCGAGGCGCCCAGCATGGGAAGGAAGATAAAGGCCCCGAGGAACGAGACCGGCAGTCCCAGGGTGACCCAAAAGGCGAGACGCGGCCGGAGAAAGATGCCGAGGATGAGAAGAACGAGCCCGAGCCCCTGCAGGCCGTTGGTCACGAGCAGGTTGATACGGTCCTCGTAGACGCTCGAGAAGTCGTACCAGACGACCGTCTCGATTCCCTCCCCCCAGGCGCCTGCCCGCCGCTCGACAAAGGCGTCGACCGCATCAGCCGTCGCGAGCGGATCCTGCCCGGCGGCCCGAAAGATTCCGAGATTGACCGCCGGCTGTCCGTTGAAAAACGCCACCTGGTCCTCCTCCCGAAAGGTTTCCCGGATGGTCGCGATATCGCCCAGCATGACCCGCACCCCGCCCGGCGTCGTGACGATCGCGAGTTCATCAAACTCTTCCGCCCATTCTCGTTCCTCCATCACCCGCAGGAGGATGGTGCCGCCCGGCGTCTCGACCTCGCCCGCCCCCGTCTCGGCGGTGGCGGCACGTACCCGGTCGGCCACCTCCGGGAGGGTGAGGCCATAGCGGCGGAGGTTCTCCTGCGGCACCTCGATCGTGATCTCCGGCGGGGGGATGCCGACGATTTCCACCCGCGAGATGCGCGAGTCCCGCAGCAGCTCGGTGCGCGCCTCGTCGGCCAGGCGGTCGAGCCGCTGCCGCGAGGTGTCGCCAAAGATCGCGAGGGAGAGGACCTGCCGCTGGTTGGTCGGCAGCGCGATGACCGGCTCCTCCGCCGTTTCGGGAAACGAGGTAATGCGATCCACCGCGCTCTCGATATCGGTGCGCACCTGGTCGGAATTTGCCCCCTCCTCCAGCTCGGCCACGACCGCACCCCGCCCGACCTGCGCCCTTGAACTGATCTCGTCGACCCCATCGACGCCACGGATGGCTTCCTCGATGGGGAGGATCACCGCCTCCACGACCTCCCCGGGCGTCGCTCCGGGATAGGCGATGGTCACCGTCACGATGTCCAACTGAGCCTCGGGAAAGACCTCACGGCGCACCTGCAGGGTCAGAAATAGCGCCCCTCCAAGGAGGAAAAAGAACATGAGCAGGTTCGCCGCCACGCGATTGTGCACCGCCCAGGAGACCGGCGAACGCGGCAGCCGCGGACGCTCACCTTCGGCTGGTCGCTCCCCACTCATGAGCCCGCATCGCCCGGGGTGGTCGTGATCACGCTCGAGGACCGCTCTTCGCGGCCCTCCGGCAGACGCAGGGGCATGCCCTCGATGGGAGCCGCGATCGAACTCGTGATGACCTGCGCCCCCTCCTGCAGTCCCTTGCCCACCAGCACGCTGTCTTCGCGACCCCAGACGATCTCGGGCGTGACGATGGCGAGCCGACCGTCCTCGTAGAGATGCAGCGCGTCGCCCCCGCGCAGGGCTTCCCGCGGCACGCGAATGAGCGACTCCACCTCCGGACTCTCCAGTTCCACGTCGACGTAGGCGTTGAGCAAAAGGGGCAACGTGTCGGCGCCGCTCGCGCTCCTCCCCGCTTCCGGCAACGGCGCCTCCACCGTCACGAGGACCTGGGCCATGCGGCCGGTCGGATCCAGCCCCGGGAGTAACTCGAAGAGCCGTCCCTCGTACGTTACCCGCTCGTTTCCCAGATCGAGAAAGACGGTCGCCTTCGAGCCTTTCTCGCTCGAATCGCGGGGAATCCGCAGAGAGGCGAGGTGACTCACCGGCACCGCCACACGCACCCAGAATCGATCGCTTGCAACGAGCGTGGCGACCGGTTGCTGCGGGTTGACGAGCTGACCCGGTGCGGTCGTGCGCTCCTCCACGATGGCATCGAAGGGGGCCTCGAGGCGGGTGCGCGCGAGGTTCAGCCGGGCCTGCTCGAGGAGGGACCGCGCTTCCTTCACCCGCGCCTCGGCGGATGCCAGCTGGGGCTCCCGGAGAGCGAGCTCCCGGCTGGCCTCGAGATCGTTGCCCTCTTCCGCCCGCTCCTGAAAGAAGTTCCACTCCTCCCGCGCGATGGCCCGGCGACCCAGTTCGCGGTCGAAGGCGGCCTGTGCCTGGACAAGGCCGGCGCGCGCCTGCCCGAGGGCAATCTCATAGTCGCGCGGGTCGATCTGGACGAGGATATCCCCGGCCGCCACCTCGCGCCCCGGCTCGAGCGCCTCGCTCACCTCGGTCACCTTGCCCGAGACCTGCGCCCGCAGCCGCACCGTGCGGGCAGGCTCGACGGTGCCTTGCGCGTCCACGACGAGGCGGTGGTTCGTGCGCTGCACGGTCACGGTTTCGACGAGGGTGCCGGGGTTGGCCGGCTCCGCGGCCTCCTGCGGCCCCTCCCGGGTGAGGAGAAGAAACGTCGTGAGGAGGGCGGTGACGACGATGACTCCGAGGATGAGGAGCCATTGCCAGCGGAGGCGGGACGAAGAGCGATCTTGACTCATGGCACGGCAGCGGAAACGGACGCAGAGCCCTCGCGGGCGCGGGCCTGGGGAAGGGAGAAGTCGCCCCCGAGGGCGCGGTGAAGCTGCACACGATGCCCCAAGAGGGTGCGGCGGGCCGAGAGTTCTTCCTGCAAAAGCTCGTCAAAAACGCCCTGCGCCTGCAAGACCCGGAGGTAACTGACGGCCCCCTGCGCATAGCGCTCGGTGGCGAGTTCGAGCGCTTCCTCGGCGGAGGCGAGCTGGGCGCGGACCTCGGCGAGGTAAGCACGCTGCCCGTCCTCCTGGGCGAGCGCGTCGGCCACTTCGCGCAGGGCCGTGGAGAGGGCGCCGGCATAGGTGTAGAGCTGATCGCGGGCGGCCGCCTCCGCGGCGGTCACCTCCGCCTCCTCGCGACCACCGGAGAACAGCGTGTCGCTGAGACCCGCGCCGACACTCCACAGAAGCGTGTCGAGGAGGCCGGCCGGATCGGTCGCGCGGGTGAACAGGCGTGCGTCCAGCTGGAGCCGCGGGAGACGGTCGGCGACCGCCGTCGCGGTCTCCGCATCGGCCGCGCGCAGGCGCAGCCAGGCCGCCCGCACATCGGGTCGCCGCTCGAGCAGGTCGGCCGGTAGGCCGAGCGGAGGGCGCCCGCGCAGAGCCGGCAGAGTCGCCCCTCCGTCGACCGAAAAACGCTGGGGCGCCTCCCCGACGAGCGCTGCGAGGCGATGGCGGGTGAGCTCCAGGGCGGTGGACTGGCGTGTGAGAACAGCGTCGAGCGCGTCCACCCGCTGGGCCTGCTGGGTGACGTCGAGCGCGCTCCCCTGCCCCATCCCCAGCCGCCTCTCCGCAAGCTCGAGTTGCTGCCGCGCGACCTCCCGCCGGTCGCGCAAGAGCTCGCCACGCAGGCGCAACTCGGCGAGGTCGAGCCAAGCCGCGGTGACCTCCGCCGCGATCGTCATGGCGAGGGCGCGGTAGTCGGCCTGTCCAGCCTCGGCGCGAAGGGTCGCGACTTCCTCGCGGCTGCGCAGACGCCCCCACAAGTCGATCTCGTAAGACGCCCCGAGAGAGGCGCGGTAGGCCGTCTCCGCATACGTTTCCCGCCGCCCGCCGGAGCCGGGAAGCCGCACCTGGTTGCGCTCGCGCTGCACCCCGGCCTCTGTCTGCAATCGGGGCCAAGAGGCGGCCCGGGCCTGTGTCGCGAGGGCTCGCGCACGCTCCACCCGCTGCCACGCCGCCTGCAACTCGAAATTCCCTTCGAGGGCCCGTCGGATGAGTTCCTCGAGTGCCGGCTCTGCGAAGAAATCGAACCATTCGACCTCCGCCGGCAACGCCTCGGCGGCCCCCTCCGCGCGGTCGTAGGTGGCAGGCAGAGGCAGCGTCTCGTCCCTGTCCTCCGCTGCCCGCTCGTGCGCGCATCCGACCAAGAGCAGGCCAAGCGCGGCCAGTCGCAGCCCTCGGCCGGCGCCTCTCGTCATTCCCCCGCTCAGGTCAGTGACGCCTGGTAGATGCTCTCGATCGAGCGATCGAGGGTCTGCGTGAACTGTTCCTCGCTCTGCTGCGCGGTGAGCCCCTCGAGCAGCGCACGGCTGAAGCTCGCGATGAGCCCGTGGTTTTGCTGCAAGAGGGCGTTGGCCTCATCGCGCTCATAGCCGCCGGAGAGCGCCACGACGCGCAGCACCCGAGGGTGCTCCTGGCAGGGCACGTAAAAGTCGGGCTCGGTCGGGAGGGTCAGCTTGAGCATGACCTCCTCGTCCTCGCTCAAGTCATCGAGGTAGCGCAGAAGCTGCTTGCGCAGGAGCTCCTCGCACTCGGCCTTGTCGGGCGCGTGGATATCGACCTCCGGTTCGATGATGGGCACGAGTCCGGCCGCGCAGATGCGCCGGCCAAAGCGGAACTGCTGTTCCACGATGCCGCCGATGCCGTCGGCGTCGGCTCGGCGGATGACGGAGCGCATCTTCGTGCCGAAGACCCCGGCCGCCCGGGCCTTGTCCAGCTTCTCGTCGAGATCGTGGATCTCCTTCATGAGCTGGGCGCCATATTGCTCGTCGATCATTCCGCGATCGACCTTGAGGAAGGGCACGATCGACTTCTGCTCCCAGAGGTAGGTGGGCGTTTGCAGGGTATCGACGGAGCGCTCCATCGTTTGCTCAAAGAGGATGGCCCCAAGGATGCGATCGGCGTTGAAAACGGGATTGGAGAGCAGGCGCGTGCGCATCGCATGGACGCGGTCAAACATCTCCGCCTCGCTCGAATATTCGCTCTCGGGGACGCCATATTCCCGCAGCGCCTTCGGGGTCGAGCCGCCGCTCTGATCGAGCGCGGCGATGAAGCCCTGGCCGGTCGACATGCGCTGGCGCTGCTGGGAAAAGGTTTCGGTACGGGTGTGAGTGGTCATGGGATGTCGGAGTTTTGAATGAAGCGCGCACCGGGGCGCGCAGGATCGAGCCTTCCATGCGCACACTCCATGCCCGCCTCGACGTCGCGCCTGACATCGCCGCCGACGCGGTCCATCGCTCCTTCCAGCGGTTCCTACCCGCGACTTCCTCGTGCAAATTGCACTTCCAAGGGCATCACGCCGACGCATCCTGCAGGCAGGCGCCGGATTCCTTTTGGACTCTACTCCACCCTGCGCACTTGGAAAAACACCGGCGCCGGCGCTGGAGCGGGCGAGCCGACAAGGAGACCGCCAGCCGCCACGCTCAGGGCGGGTGCAGGCACCTCGCTCCAAGTCAGCAGATCGTGGCTCTGCCAGAGCGGAAGGGCGAGTTCCGGTCCCGTCGCGCCCATCTGCACGAGGGGCCCTAGGCGCACCCTCGCCGGATCGATCCCCGCTCCGAAGAGCAGCAGGGGCGGAGCGCCCGCGCTCGGGGTGGAGAGCAGGACCGGCAGGTCCGTCTGCCAGTCGAGGCCGAAGTAGGTCGCGACGTCGTTGGGCACGCCATCCTGGTTGGAGTCCGAGTCGGCCAAGACGATCGCCGCCGGATCGTTGTAGACCCTCTCGAGGAGGTCTGCCGGAGCGGATTGCGGGCCGTGTTCATCTCCTTCCCAACTCACGAAATAGGCCCAGCGTACGCCTAGCGAGTGCATCACCGGAAGGTTGGGCACACCCCCGAACTCACTCAAAGCGAGGAGCTTGCGTCCATCGTAGAGGGCGTGCAGCCGCTTCCAGAGCGCAGCCAGCGCGGTGCTGCGATCAGCCGGGTAGGCGTCGACCCCGACGATATCGACCATGGCGTCGCCCGGATACCAGGCCGGGTCGACCGTGACGGTGTAGGTGTAGACCCAGAGGAGATTGTCCAGCCCGTGAAAATGCGTGAGCCGCCCGTAGAGAACTTCCCACAGTTCCTTCAACGCGGCGGGTCCATGGGCGCCCCACCAGAACCATCCGCCCTCCGCCTCGTGCAGCGGGCGCCAAAGCACCGGCACGCCCGCCTCCTCGAGCTTCTGCAACTCGACCGCGATGGCGTCGATATCGCGCAGGATGGCGCTAAAATCCTCTCCCTCACGATCAGCCAACGCCCCCGGCAGGTCGAAGGTGGTGGCCTCTTCATAGAAGCCGCGCCACCACTCCGTGCCCTCGCCGTTGAGGAGGTCGGCGGGCGCATTCCAATGCCAGGCCAGCGAGATGATCGAGCCCTCTGCATGGGCCGCGATGTACTCCTCCGTCGTCCCGTAGCGATCGCCCGTCGTGGGATAGCCCCCATACTGCACGCGGGTCGGCGAATAGCTGATGAGGTCGCCGGCGAGGATCGCCGGGCGCTGTCCCGCGACCCTTTCAATCACCGCGAGGTCATGGGCCTCCTGCTGGCCGGTAAGCGTGACCTCGCCGTATTGCGAGGCGAGATAGGCAAGAAGGCGACGAGCGGGGAGGCTGGCCGCTGGATTGACGGGTACAGCCTCGACCGGGGAGAGCCCCGGGGGCGAAGCGATCGGCGTCAGCGCGACAAAATCGATCTCATAGTAGTTCCAGCCCGCCCCGACGCGGAGGGTGTGCGCCCCGGCCTCGAGGCGGACGAGGCCCAGATCGTAGACCGAGAAATCGTCGCTCGCCGGC
>JBKHAU010000036.1:0-11045 GCA_046542725.1 Opitutales bacterium | reverse complement strand
CGTCCGCGACCGCTGAGCCCTTCTCCCTCACCGGCCGGGAAGCGCCACCGCTGCGCTGGTGGCGTTCCCTCGACGACCAGGACCTCGACGCTCTCATCGAGCAGTCCCTCTCCGGCAACCTCGACCTTGCCGCCGCATGGGAGCGCTTGCGTGAGGCCGGAGCGATCGCTCGGCGGGAGTCCGGCGCGCTCTGGCCCGAGCTCGACGGGTCGGCCGAGGCGGGCGTCACCGAGCCGGACCAGCCCACCGGATCCGAGGATCTGCGCATCGGACTGGCCGCCGCCTACGAGTTCGATCTCTGGGGACGGTTGAGTTCGCGCGCCGACGCTGCCGCGCTTGGGTTTGCCGCCCAGGCCGCCGACTATCGCGCAGCCGCCTTGACGCTGTCCGCCGAGGTCGCCCGGACGTGGTATCAGCTCGCGGCCGCACGCCAGCAGGTGGAGCTGCTCGCCGCTCAGGTCCGGGCCAACCGAGACCTCCTCACTCTCCTCGACAATCGCTATGCGGGCGGCCAGGTGCGCGCGGTGGACCTTTTTCGCCAAGAGCAGCTTCTCGAGTCCACCCGCGAGCAACTCTTCGCGGCAGAAGCGCGGCGCGACGTGCTCGAACACCTTCTCGCCGTCCTCCTCGGACAGCCGGCGCAAAACCCGCTTCCGATCACGCCCGGAGATTTCCCCACCCTCGGCGACTACCCCGCCACCGGCCTGCCCGCGCGCCTTGTGCAGCGCCGGCCCGACATCCGCGCGGCCTGGTTGCGCCTCGACGCGGCCGACAATGAACTCGCGGCGGCGGTGGCCGACCAATATCCACGCCTCGACCTCACCGCCTCGCTCACCACCGCGGGCGAAGACGCCTCCGACCTCTTCGACGATTGGGTACGCTCGTTCAGCGGCCGGCTGCTTGCCCCGCTCTTTCGCGGGGGCGCGCTTCGGGCTGAGGTCGACCGCGCCGAAGCGGCTCGCAACGAGGCGATCTATGCCTATGGCCAAGCCACTCTGGAAGCCTTTCAAGAGGTGGAAAACGCGCTTGTGCGGGAGTCCCAGCAGCGACGGCGCATTGCCAGCCTCGAGCGCCAGGTCGACCTCGGTGAGCGCGCCTCGGAGCAGCTCCGCGTGGCCTATTTCAACGGTGTTGGGGACTACATCGACGTCCTTAGCGCCCTGACCCAGCTCCAGACCCTGCGCCGCGACCTGATCGACGCGCGGGGTCTCCTCGTCGAATACCGCATCGCCCTTCATCGCGCCCTCGCCGGCGGGTTCGAGACCCCTCGGGAGCTGGAAGCCGCGCCCGACCCGCCGTCCTCATCGTGAACTGGAAAACCACCCTCCTTTTGTGCCTCGGCATCTTCGCCGTGTCGGGCGGCATCCTTGCCGTCATCTTCCTCACCGAACCGTCCGCCCAGCGGGAAGGTGCCACCCGCCAGACAGCCATGCTGGTGGACACGATCGCGGTCGAGCGCGCCACGCACCGCCCGGTCATCGAAGCCCTCGGCACGGTCGAGGCGGCCCGCGAGATCACCCTCAGCCCGCGTGTGGGCGGGTACGTCATCGAACTCGCCGAAGGCTTCACGCCCGGTGGGTTCATCGAGGAAGGGGAGGTCCTTCTCCGCCTCGATCCGGCCGACTACGAAGCGACCCTTGCCCGACGCCGGGCGGAACTTCAGCAGGCCGAGGCCGACCTGAGGCTCGAGCAAGGTCGACAAGAGATCGCGGCGCAGGACTATGCCCTCCTCGATCGGGACCTCGGCGCGGAGAATCGCTCCCTCGTCCTGCGCGAACCCCAGCTGCAGACGGCGCAGGCGACCGTCGAGTCGGCCCGCGCCGCCCTCCGCGCGGCGGAGTTGAATCTCGAGCGCACGACGATCCGCGCACCGTTCGACGCGCACATCCTCACCCGCACGGCCAATCTCGGCTCGCAGGTCGCACCCGGCGAGGCGCTCGCCCACCTCGTCGGGATGGAGACCTATTGGGTGGTTGCCGCCGTGCCCCTCTCGAAACTGCGTTTCATCGACATCCCGGAGCGCCCGGGCGAGGCCGGCGCGACGGCTCACCTGCGCCAGCGTGCCGCTTGGCCCGAGGACGTGACGCGCGCGGGGCAAGTCGACCGTCTTCTCGGCGAACTCGCCGAGGGCACCCGCATGGCGCGGGTCCTCGTCACGGTCGATGATCCGCTCGCGCGGGGCGCGGGAGCCGGCGATGCCCCCCCATTGATCCTCGGCGCCTACGTCGAGGCCCGGATCGAGGCCACGCCGCTCGAAGACGTTGTCCGATTGAGCCGCGATTACCTCCGCAAAGACGACACCGTCTGGGTGATGGAGGACGGCAAGCTGAGCATCCGCACGCCCGGGATCGCTTTTCGCGATGCGCGCTACGCTTATCTCCGCGAGGGACTCGAGAGTGGTGACCGGGTGGTCACGACCAACCTCAGCACGGTCCTCGAGGGCGCCGCCCTTCGTGCTGAGGAGGAGGGCCGGGACGGCGAACAGGCGCCGGAGGATGGGGAGCCAGGGGCATGAGCGAGCCATCCGGGCAGGATCTCCCGCGCGGGCCCATCGCGTGGATGGCGCGCAACCGCATCGCGGCCAATCTCCTCATGCTCATCCTTCTCGCGGGCGGAGTGTGGACCGCGCTCAACATGCAGAAGGAGGTCTTTCCCCAGTTTCAGCTCGATATCGTGGAGGTGAGCGTGAGCTATCCGGGAGCCGCCCCCGCCGAGGTCGAAGAGGGCATTCTCCTCCCGGTCGAGGAGGCGGTGCGCGGCGTGCAGGGAATCCAGGAACTCACCTCCACCGCACGCGAAGGCTCCGGCTCGGTCACGATCGAACTGGTCGCGGGAGCCGATCGCATGCGCGCTTTCCAGGAGATCGACCAGGCGGTGAACCGCATCCGGACCTTTCCCGACGACATCGAGGAGCCGGAGGTCCGTCTCCAGGCACAGGAACGCGAGGTGATGGAACTCGGTCTCTATGGCGACGTCGACATCTGGACCCTGCGACAGCTCGCCGAGCGACTGCGCGACCAACTGCTGAGCGATCCTGCCATCACTCAGGTGGAGATCGGCAACGTGCCCGACTACGTCACCCACGTGGAGATACCCCTCGACCGCCTGCGGGAATACGGGCTCACCCTCGGCGAGGTCGCGCGCCTTGTCGCCCAGTCGAGCGACGATGTCTCGGCGGGGTCTGTCGAGACCGCTTCGGGCGAAATCCTTCTGCGCCTGAAAGAGCGCAAGCAGTGGGCCGACGAGTTTTCACGCATCGCGATCCTCACCGCGGAGAGCGGATCGACCGTGACCCTCGGCGACCTCGCCCGGATCGAGGACGGCTTCGAGGAGACGGGGTTTCATTCCCAGTTCAACCAGCAACCTTCGGTCGAGATTCAGGTCTTTCGCATCGGCTCACAGTCACCCCTCGAGATCGCGGCGGCGGTGGAGGACACCCTCGCGAGCTTCGAAGCCTCCCTGCCCGGCACCGTGCAGGTGCGCATCGACAGCAGCACGGCGCGCGACTACGCGCAGCGCCTCACCCTCCTCCTCGAGAACGGGGCCCTCGCGATCCTCATTGTCCTGACCATCCTGACTCTCTTCCTCGAGTTCCGCCTCGCGTTCTGGGTCATGATGGGGATGACGATCTCCTTTGTCGGGGCGCTGGTCTTCCTTCCGCCCCTCGGCGTGAGCATCAACATGATTTCGATGTTCGGCTTTCTCCTCGTGCTCGGGATCGTCGTGGACGACGCCATCGTGGTGGGGGAAAACGTCTTCGAACAGCGCCAGCGCGGGGTGCGCGGGCTGCGCGCGGCGGTTGAGGGCGCCCGGGAAATGTCGCGCCCGGTCACCTTTGCGATCCTCACCACGATCATCGCCTTCATCCCTTTGCTCTTTCTTCCGGGCACGACGGGCAAGTTCTGGTGGCCCCTCCCGGCAGTCGTCATCGTCGTGCTCGCGGTCTCCCTCTTCGAGGCGCTTTTCATCCTTCCGGCCCACCTCGCCCATGTGCGGGGCGAGCCCAAATGGCGTCTCGAAGCATGGGCCCACCGGCGCCAGCAGGGCTTCGCCCGACGGGTGAACAACGCCATCAACGACTACTACCGCCCCTTCCTTGGCCGCTGCCTGCGCTTTCGCTACGTCACCCTCTCGGCGGGGATTGCCCTCCTTCTCATCATCGGCGGGTTCGGCTACAGCGGGCACATGGGCACGATCATGATGCCCGAGGTCTCGGCCGACGAGATCGAGGCGGGTGTGCGCCTACCCGTCGGCACGACGACCGACCAGGCCGGCAAGGTCGCGATGGACATCACCGACTCGACCCACCGCATGTTCGAGGAGCACGACCTCTGGGCGGTCGCCGAGGGCATCAAGACCAACGTCCGCGGTCAGAGCTTCATCGACGTCGAGATCGTGATGAAGCCGCCCGGCGAACGCGAGATGACGGCGCGTGAGGTGATCGAGCTCTGGCGCGACAACATCGGCGACATTCCCGGCGTCGACCAGATCACCTTCGAGGCGGAGCGTGGCCCCGGTGGCTGGCGACAGGACATCAGCGTCGACCTGAGCCACTCCAACATCGAGACCCTCGAGGCCGCGAGCAAAGCCTTCCGCGAGCGCATGGAAAGCTACGAAGCGACCCGCGACGTGAACGACAACTACAACCGCGGCAAGGCGCAGTACGATCTCCGCCTCCTCCCCGAGGGGCGCAACCTGGGGCTGACCTCGGGGGAGGTCGGCCAGCAGGTGCGCGACGCCTTTTACGGCGCCCTCGCCCTGCGCACCCTGCGCGGCACCAACGAGATCGAGGTGCGCGTGAAGCTGCCCAAGGCGCAGCGGGAGGACATCCGCTTCTTCGAGGACTTCGTCATCCGCACCCCGAGCGGAATCGAGGTGCCGCTGCGAGATGTCGTGGAGGTGACCGAGAGCGAAGCGTTCACCTCGATCAATCGGCGGGATGGTCGCCGCGTCATCAATGTCGGCATGGACGTCGAGCCGGCCAACGCGGTGGGACGCGTCCTTCAGTCCATCCAGAAAGAAGAACTTCCCCAACTCGCGGCCGACTTTCCCGGCACGACCTGGACCTTTGTCGGAAGCCAGTCCGACATGCGCGAGAGTACGCAGGCGCTCTGGGGCGGCTTCGCGATTGCCATGGGCGTGATCTACTCGCTCCTCGCGGTCGCCTTCGGCAGCTACACGCAGCCGCTCATCGTCATGTTCGCCATCCCCTTTGGCATCGTGGGGGCGGTCATCGGACATCTCCTGCTCGGCTACGACCTCTCGCTCATCAGCTTCATGGGGGTGATCGCGCTTTCGGGGGTGGTGGTGAACGACTCCCTCATCATGATCGACTACGCCAACCGCCACCGCGGTGAGCGCAGTGCCTTCGACGCCATCCGCGAGGCCGGCGTGCGGCGTTTCCGCCCGATTGTCCTCACGACCCTGACGACCTTCGGCGGGCTCACCCCGATCATCCTCGAAACCTCCCAACAGGCCGCTTACCTCATCCCCATGGCGATCTCCCTGGGCTTTGGCATCGTCTTCGCCACCTCCATCATCCTCGTCCTCGTGCCCTGCCTCTACATGGCCCTGGAAGACATCGTGGAGCTGGCGGGGAAGGGCCGCGGGCGCGAGGAAGAGCCAAACGAGGAGGCACTCGCCGCGGCGCGCTAAGGTGCGCCGACGCTTCCGATCAGGCCTCGACCGAAAACCCGGTGAAGTCGCGGACGGGCCCGTCTTCCGCGATGACCTCGGCGACATCGGCTGCGGAGGGACCTTCGCGGAGCCAGCTCATGAGCCGCTGGAGGGTGTCCTCATCCGCTTCCGCTTCGAGATGCACACTGCCATCCGGTTCATTGCGGACAAAGCCTTTGACGCCGATTTCCTCGGCATAGTCGCGCGCCGAGTCGCGATAGTTCACGCCCTGCACCTTGCCGGTGATGCGAATGTTGAGGTGTTTGGTCGCCATGATTCTGAAGGGGTGTAAGCAGGTTTGGAGCATTCCGGAGCCCCCGCGTTCCGCCTTCGGCGGCCGGGGGACCGCGCACTCATCAGTATAACCGCCGAGCGACACATGCAACCCGCTCGTCCGATGAAGGTGTCCTCCCCCGCCCTTGCGTGAAGGCCGGGGGTGCTTCCCACGGAAACGCGAGGGCCCCGATTGACAGGAGGGGACCGCCGCGCGACGATCAAAAATGTCGTCCACGCCGCGCCTGCGCTGGGCTTTGCTCCTCCTCCTGCTCCTCTCGGGAGGCGTTTGGCTGGGCCTGAGCGGCTGCGCCACGTGGGAAATCGAGCCTCCGGCGACGGTGAAGGAGGCCGCCGAAATCCGCGTGACCCGCTATGCCCGTCACACCCGCCTCACTCTCCCTGTCGGGTCCGGGACAGGCGCGGTCGAATATGGCTTCGGGGACTGGCATTGGTATGGCCGGCAGGAGCAAGGCCCATGGAGCGCGGTGCGGGCCATCCTGCTGCCGAGCGACGCCGCGCTCTCCCGCCGGGAGGTACCAAGGGAATTCATCGCGGCGGGACAGCCCGCCGGGCACTTCGCCATCCTCACCGTCGAGGCCGCGCGCGTGAGGGTGCTGCATCGCGAACTGGAAAGGCGTTGGCAGTCCCTCAATGAAGCGGAGTCGACCCATCGCGGTGGCTCCACCTACCGGCGCACCAGCGAAGCATACCACCTTTTCAATACATCCAACGCGAAGGCCGCCCAATGGCTCCGCGCCCTCGGCTGCGAGATCCACGGGCAGCCCATCGGCGGTGCCTTCGTGGTCCGGAATGGGGAAATCGCCTCTCCATAGGACCGTTCGCTTCCTTGTCGTTCTGGTGGTCCCACGACCGGCGACCGCGCTCCTCTCTGACGGTTTTTCGCCGGTGGGTTTGCCCGTCTCGGGCAGTCCTCCCATCTTCGGCGCTACATGGCTCACAACTGGTTTCTTCCCAACGGCAAGACGGACCCCGGCGACCTCGACGGCTTCATGGAAGGGGTCCGCTCGCGCAACCCTGGAGAACCCGAGTTTCACCAGGCGGTCGAAGATGTGGCCCTCGACATCCTGCCCTTCACCGCGGAGCACAGAAAATACCGGGATGCCCATATCCTCGAGCGCATGACCGAGCCGGACCGCATCATCATCTTCCGCGTCACCTGGGAGGATGACGACGGCAATTTCCAGGCCAACCGCGCCTGGCGCGTCCAGTTCAACAACTCGATCGGTCCCTACAAGGGCGGACTCCGGTTTCACCCTTCGGTCAACCAGAGCATCCTCAAGTTCCTCGGCTTCGAGCAGGTCTTCAAGAACAGCCTCACCGGCCTCCCGATGGGCGGAGCGAAAGGCGGGTCGAACTTCGACCCCAAGGGCAAGTCGCCCAACGAGATCATGCGTTTCTGCCATGCCATGATGCTGGAGCTGCATCGCCACATTGGGGAGGACACGGACGTCCCGGCCGGCGACATCGGCGTCGGACGCCGCGAGATCAGCTACCTCTTCGGACAGTACAAGCGCCTCGAGAACCGCTTTTCCGGCACGCTCACGGGCAAGGGGCTCTCCTTTGGCGGCAGCCTCGTGCGCAAGGAGGCAACGGGCTACGGCGCGGCCTACTTCATGCAGAATATGCTGGTGGAGGTGGGCGAAGGCATCGAGGGCCGAACCGCTCTCGTCTCCGGTTCGGGCAACGTCGCTCTCTACTGTATTGAGAAACTCGTGAAGCTCGGCGCAAAGGTCGTGACGGCCTCCGACTCCGGTGGCTTCATTCACGACCCGGACGGCATCGATGAGGGAAAACTCGCCTGGCTCATCGCATTGAAGGAGGGCCGCGACGGGCGCATCCATGAATATGCCGAGCACTTCGGCTGCGAGTATTTCGAGGGACAGCGCCCGTGGAACGTGCCCGGCGACCTCGCCTTCCCCTGCGCAACGCAGAACGAACTCGAGGAGGACGGGGCGAAAGCTTTGATCCGCAACGGCATTCGCGCCGTCGCCGAAGGCGCGAACATGCCCTGCTCCGCAGAAGCAATCGAGCTCTTCCAAGCGCACGACGTGCTCTTCGCTCCCGGCAAGGCGGCCAACGCGGGCGGGGTCGCCGTCTCCGGTCTCGAGCAAAGCCAGAACTCGCTGCGCATTTCCTGGAGCCGCGAGCAGGTCGATGATCGCCTGCAGGGGATCATGCGCGACATTCATGCGCGCTGCGCCGAGCACGGTAGACGCCCCGACAAACCGATCAACTACAAGGCGGGGGCCAACATTTCGGGCTTCGTCAAGGTTGCCGAGGCGATGCTCGCCTACGGCGCGGTCTGACGCGGCGTCCCCCGAGAGTGGCGGGGAACCGGCCGGTCCCCTCCGCCGCGGGTCCCTCTGTCTCGACCGCGATCGGGCGGCAGGGGATACAAGAACATGGCAAAGCATTGCCCTGCCCCCTCCCGCGCTTTTCGCCGGGATGGCTTGAAGCCGGGCGCAGTTCGTACACGATGGAAATCACATGCTTCTCCTCGCGGTCTTTCTCGCGCTCGCCATTGGCGTCTCCTTCCTCTGTTCGATCCTCGAAGCGGTCTTTCTTTCCGTCACCCCCTCCTCGGTCGAGGCGCTGCGGCGGCAGCGTCCAGAGGCCGCGCGCCGGATCGCACGTTTGCGGGAGGATCCAGACCGCCCCCTCGCGGCCATCCTCACCCTCAATACGATCTCGCACACCGTGGGCGCGGCCGGCGTGGGGGCGCAGGCCGAACGCATCTGGGGCTCGACTTCTCTGGCGATCGTCTCGGCCATCGTCACCCTCCTCATTCTTGTCTTTTCCGAGATCATCCCGAAGACCTTGGGCGCCCTCTACTGGCGCCCGTTGATGATTCCGACGACGCGCGTCATCCAGTGGCTGGTGTGGATTTGCCTGCCCTTTGTCTGGCTCGCCCAAGGCATCACGCACTGGCTTTCGCGGGGGCGATCCCAGGCAGTGCGCCGCGACGAACTCTCCGCCATGGCCGAAGCCGGACGCTTGGAGGGAACCTTTTCCGAAGACGAGGCCCGCGTCGTGCGCAACCTCGTCGAACAGTGGCGTAAACCCGTGCATGAGATCCTCACGCCGCGCACGGTGGTGGCCGCCCTCTCCGCCGATCAGACCATTGCCGCGAGCCTGCAGGAGGGGGAGAAGCTCTCCTTCTCCCGGCTTCCTGTCTACGTCGAGCAGATCGACCAGTTAAAGGGCTACGTCCTGCGCGGAGAGCTCCAAGCGGCACACGGACGCGGAGAGAGCGAGCGCCCCGTGAGCGACTTCCTGCGCCCCATCTACATCGTCCCGGAGACCGCCACGGTGAGTGCGGTCTGCCGGCAGATGGTGTCTCGCCGCGAACACATCGCGGCCGCGGTCGATGAATACGGCAGTCTCGCCGGTCTTGTCACGATGGAGGACATCCTCGAGACGCTGCTTGGCGAAGAGATCGTCGACGAATACGACACGATTGTCGACTTGCGCGAGTGGGCTCGCCAATCGGCTCGGAGCGACGAGGAAGATCCCTCGCCCACGCCCGTGAAGCTACCTGCCGCGCCCGCTCTGACGCGGCCCGGCGAGTGAGACTCGACACACCGTCGCGACGGCGGAGAGCGCGGCGGCGAGCCCGATGTACCGCGCATGGCAAGAGGGGCCCCACGCAACGCCGCAGCCGCCCCTGAACTGCGCACCCGTCACCGCCGCCCATCCACTTCCACCAGAACGGACATCAGCCCGGTCATCCCACCAACTCGCGGCTCGGCGCGACGCGCACTCCCCGCGCGCGCAGGTCCTCCGCGGCCTCTGCAAAGTCCTCCTCCGAGAGGGCACGGGTGCCATCTTCGAGGACGGCGGTCTCGAACCCGAGTTCAGCGGCATCGCGCGCGGTGTAGGTGACGCAAATCTCCGCCGCAAGGCCGGCGACATGAACCGTGTCGACGTCCATCGCCCGAAGCCATTCGGCAAGGCCGGTGCGGTGGCGGCGGCCGTTGTCAAAAAAACCGGAGTAGCTGTCGACGCGCCGATCCATCCCCTTGCGGAAGATCGCACGCGCCCTCTGGAGCTGCAGCGCGGCGGGAAATTCAGCCCCCTCCGAGCCCCAGGTGCAGTGGTCGGGCCAGAGGGTCTGCGCCAGACCGTCGAGCTCGATCGTCTCGAGCGGCTTCTTGTCCTCGTGACTCGAAGCAAAGCTGAGGTGTCCCGGCGGATGCCAGTCCTGCGTCGCCACGACGAGGGGGTAGCGGGGAATCAGCTCGTTGAGAAGCGGAAGAATGGCGTCGCCCTGCTCCACCGGGAGGCGGCCACCGGGCAGGAAATCACGTTGGAGGTCGACGAGGACAAGGGCTTTCATTTCGGGAGTCCTTTTCTTTTGGCGTTGAGAAGGCGGTCACGCAGCGAGCGCAGGGCCTCGCTCAGTCCAACCGCATAGGTTTCGGGCGAATCGAAACGGCGCAGGCCGGGCGACAGCGCTTCCACGCTCTCTCGCGCGCGGCGCGCCGCCTCGGCAACCGAAGGAAGGGGGCGCACCGGCCGCCCCTCGCGAACCACTGGCTCGAGCAGCGGCGCCCCCTCCCAATCCCGCAGGTCGAGTCCCTCCTCCGGCTCAAAGGGATGCCAGAGACGCTCGGGCGTCGACTCCCCGGCGAGATGAATGGCGTCGGCGCGGAGGACACCCGCGGCATCGCGATAGCGGGTGACCGTCTTGCGGCCCGGAAGGGTCGCCTTTCCGAGCGTCTCGGAGGCCTTGAGGCGCGGCGTTTCGCCGGTCTGGGCGAGCTTGTAAACGCCGTCGAGGGCGCCGTCGGGAGCGCCGGTCGCGATCGCTGTGCCCACTCCGAAAAGGTCGATCGGCGCGCCGTCCGCGATCAATTCGGACATGACCTGTTCGTCAAGCTGGTCGGACGCGACGATCTGCACCTTCATGAAGCCCGCCTCGTCGAGACCCCGACGCACTTCGCGGGCGAGGGCTCCGAGGTCTCCGCTGTCGAGGCGCACGCCCCTCAACGTCTCACCACGTTCGGCCAGCTCACGTGCGACGGTGATGGCGTTCGGCAGGCCGGAGCGCATCGTGTCGTAGGTGTCGAGAA
>JBKHAU010000035.1:0-11167 GCA_046542725.1 Opitutales bacterium | reverse complement strand
GCTTGCGCCACAGCTCCTCGCCGAGGTGCGGCGCGTAGGGCGCCAGCAGGAGCACGAACTGGCGCAGCACCGACCGCGGCCGCACCGGCTGCTGCTGCATGGCCTTGACGAACTCCATCATGGCGCTGATGGCGGTGTTGAAGAGCAGCTTCTCGGTGCGGTCGGTCACGTCGGCGATGCAACGGTGCAGGATACGCAGCGCCTCCTCCGGGGGCTCCACGTCCTGGACCGCCGCCGCGAGCGGATCCTCTCCTGGCCCGCAGCAGCCGGAGGGAAACTCCCAGCCGCGCGATTGCGTGCCGTAGCGAAACTGGCGAACCATGAGCCAGGCTCCTTCCGCCGTGCGGCCCATCGCCACCGCCCAATCCGCTGGCTGGACAACGAAAAAGTCGGCTTCAACGCCTCGCCGCGGATGGCGAAATCGGCGTCGCTGGACGGAAAAAACGCGGCAGTCCGCCAGCTCCTCGCGCTCCTGCTCCTCCCACCGCGAGACCGGATCGGGGGGCCCGCCCGCCTGCTCCCCAGCGCGCTCGCTCACTCCGGAGCAGGGATGACGATTTGGTCGCCGGGGATCATGCGCCGCGGCTCCACCGTCGGGTTGGCCGCCATCAGCGCGGTCAGCGTCACGCCGTGGCGCCGGGCGATGATGCTCAGGTTTTCGCCCGGCTGGACGGTGTGGACGCTCCCGCCCTCAGGTGCTTGCAGCGGTGGCGCGGCCGTCGTCGCGGCGGGCTCCTCTTCATCATCGTCGGACGAGGGACGGGGCAGAGCCGGCGGAGCCGTTGTCAGACTGCTCGCACGTCGCGTTCCCAATGCCTCCAGTCGACTGGAGAGTTCGTTGAGCTGCGATCGGTTCGCCCGCACCTCCTCCGAGACCGCATCGAAAGCGCTCTGGGTCTGAGTGTGCAGATCCTGCACCTGCTTGACCAGATCCGAAGAGGGCCCCTGACGCTGCAGGCGCACGATCGAGCCTCCCATGTTGCCCAACCGCCCCTCGATGTCGTCGAGCTCGGCGCGGAGCCCGCTCTCGAGCGTCTCGAGGGCCTCGGCCGTGGCCGTCACCGGGGTGCTCGCCTGCTCCGCCCGCAAGGTCGCCAGCTCATTGGCCGCCTGCGTCGCGAGATAGATCCCAGTGGCCCCGAGGACCAGACCGGTCACCCCGAGCAGCATCGCCACCAGGACCCACTTCTTCGCTCCGCTGGCCGACTCGCTCTCCGCAAACTCCGACGATGGCGTATCGAGGTCATCCATGAGGTCGTCACGCTAGTCCTCGCCAAGACCCTAGCAAGGCTATTGCCGAGCCACCGCCGCCAGGCATTTCCGTTGACTTCACCCGCGCCCCTCCGCCTTCTCTACTCTTCTTTTGGCGAGGCGTAGCGCAGCCTGGTAGCGCATCTGCTTTGGGAGCAGAGGGTCGCAGGTTCAAATCCTGTCGCCTCGACCATTTCGCGGCACAAGCGAGTGCGTCCGCTTCCGTGGGATCGCCGGATGACGGGCGTCTGCAGGGCGCGCCGTTTCGCTCAATTCGGACCGTAATGAGCCGATGTCCCTAGGGCGGTCAGCCCAGTTGGCGGCCGTCTCCTACCCCGACTTCTCCCCCGACTCACCGTGACGATCCGAGCGAAAATCCTCTTTTTCAGTGCTACGACCGCGCTCGTCGTGCTCATCCTCGGCGGGCTCATCGCCCACCGCAGTCTTTCCGAAGCCCGCGACCTCCGCAACTTCGAGAAGGTCAGTGCCTATCTCGTGCAAATGATCCAAGTGACCGATGCGATCACGGCGGAGAGCACCTTTGTGTGGGGGACCACCACCCACCACCGCGAGGAGAGTGAAGTGCCGGCCGGACGCGAAGCCTTCAGGCAGGGCATCGAGGCGACGGAGGGCGTCATCGCCAAGCTCCAGGATCTCGTCGCCACGATGAAGATGGACGAGTATGGGGCCCGTTTTCGCCAGTCCCTCGCGGCGCAAATGAGCCTCTTTGCGGAACTCGAGGCGATCCGCGATCGCCAACTCGTCGACCACGCGGATCCCTGGCCGACCATTCTGGAATACAATGACCTCATCAAGCGACTCCTCGCGGTCATCCCCCAGATCGCGACGGAGACGGACGACGCGGAGTTGACCCGCAAGGTCGTCGTCTCAGACCTCGTCCTGCAGGCTCAGCTCATGTTCGACCGGCACACCGGCCTGCTCATCTGGGCCCTGGAAGACGGGAAGGTCTCGGAGATGGTGACGACGCGTTGTGAACTCTTTCTCAACGATGCCCGTCCGCTCGTCGACCGCCTCGCCATGCTGGCGGCCCCGGAAACCCTGCCGGCGCTCGACGAACACCTGCGCAATGACGCCTTTCAGGTTCTTCTCCAAGGCAGCGAGGTGGTCGTAAAGAGCGGTTTCATCAGCCATCCGGACGAGCGCAAGACCTACGATCCGGCTCTCGTCGAAGGCGTGAAGAACGCGAGCGAGCAGCTCCTCAGGGGTATTCCAACCTTTCGCGACCGGGTCCTCGCGGGGATCGAGGAGTACACCGCGAGCAATCTGAGCCGCGCTCGCGCCAATGTCTGGAAGTCGCTTGGGCTGGTGGCCTTTGCCCTCTTCGCCTGTGGCGTGGCGAGCGTGGTCATCGTCCTGCAGATCACGCGATCGATCCGCCGGGTGACCCGCGTTCTGGATGCTTCGAGCAAGCAGGGCACACGCGTCGCGGGGCATGTCGCCAAGTCGAGCAGCGAACTCGCCCAGCGTTGCAGCGAACAGGCTGCCTCGGTGCAGGAGATCGACGCCACCATGGAGGAGATCACGGTCCTCTCGCGGACCACCTTTGAAAACGTCGAGCAGGTCTTCTCCCTCGCGACCGAGACCAACGAGACGGCGCAGGAGGGAGCTCACTCGATGCAGCGCATGCGCGGCGCGATGGAACGCATCGAGGCCTCGAGCGAAGAGATCACAAAGATCGCGAAAGAGATCGAGGAGATCGCCTTTCAGACCAACATCCTTGCCCTCAACGCCGCGGTCGAAGCCGCCCGGGCGGGGGAAGCAGGGGCCGGCTTTGCGGTCGTCGCGGACGAGGTGCGCAACCTCGCCCGCAAGAGCGCCGAGTCCGCCCAGTTCACCCGCGAGAAACTCGAGGCCGCCTCCCGCAGCGTGGAGGAAGGCACCACCCTGAGCGCCGATGTGGAACGGCAGTTCAGCCAGATCCTGACGCAGATCGATACCTTCAAGACCGCCCTGACCGAGGTCGAAGGTCTCTCCGGCCGCCAGCGCTCGAGCATCGATCAGGTCGCGAGCGCGATCTCGCGCATCGATCGCGCGACGGAGAAGAACGCCATCTCGGCCAATGAATCAGCCGACGCGGCGAGTGCGATGAATGGGCACACCCGCCGCATCCTCGAGCAGATCTTCCAGCTCGAAGCCCTTCTCGGCGGTCAGGCACCCGCCCGCCGTCCCCACGACCGGCAAGACTCTGCCGATCTGGAAGGCCCCCGGCCCGACCGCGCCGGTTCCCCCCTCGGCGCCGTCCTCGCCTCGACCAAGAGCGCCCGCCAGATGGCCGCGCGCCTCGTTGGGACCCGCTAGCTCTGCGTCGCCCCCCCACGGTCGCCTCGAGGTGGTGCGAAGGCGGGGAACGCGTGCTGGTTCGCGATGCCGACGGGGACGTCGGCGCTCCCGGGCTCACTCCTGGCGGATCGTCCGCCAACCCGCTTGCCGACGGGACACCATTGCTGACAGCGGGGGGACTCGCTCTAGCGCCCCGCGAGGCAGCGCACGGCCACCTCGCCGAGGACCGCTTCCTGCTCCTGTGGACGCTCGAGGATACCGATAAAGGCGTGGAGAAACGCCTCCTGAAAGTCCATCAGCCGCTTCAGACTGAGGTGGCGCAGGGGTGCCCCAAGGCGACCGAGGTACCACGGATTTTGCGAAAAGAGGTTGAAGTTGGTCTTCGCCGCGCTCCCTCCAAAGGCCGTCCCGTAGCGCTCCGCCGCCCGCTCGAGGGCGGGCTTGGAGAGCCTTTCCCCGAGTGCGCCGGCGTCCTGCAGGACCTTGAGCTGAATGAGGAGGCGGTTGCGGTTCTGCAGGGAGGTAATGACCGGGCGCCCATCGTGCCCGGCGAAGAAGTGCTGCCGCAGGGCTCGCAGGGTCCACTCCAGCTCGAGGCTGTAGAAGGCCTCCACGGTTTCAAAGAAATCGCCCTCGCCGAAGGCCGGGACGAGTTCCGCGACGTGCGCGAGGCGGATCATCTCCCCCTCCTCCCCGAGGTAGGTGGCGAGCTTGCGCACTTCTTCGATGCCGAGCCGCAGGTTGCCGTTGATCTTCTCGAGAAGGAGTTCGCCGGCACCTCCTTCGAGAGTGACGCCGAGGGCCGCCGCCTCGCGCTGGAGGTCCCCCGCCATCGCGGCGGCGTCATTCTGCGCTTCGAGGAAGGCGTAGGCTCCATGCGTCTTCCACCACTCCACCACTTTTTTGCTGCGGCGACTGAAGGGCGAGGCGGAGAGGAGGACCCCGACCTCGCCGGGGTGAAGCGCCCCGAGCACATCCTGGAGCTTGGCGATGAGCGCCTTGGCGCCCTCCGTCCCGCCCGGGCGGGTGTCGCCCATGAAGGAGATGTTGCGAAACCAGACGGCCTTGCGGTCGCCGAACATGGGGAGGGTGCGCACGGCGTTGATGAAACGGGCGACCGCCTCCTCGGCCTCGCTCAGGTTGCCCGCCTGTCCATCGACGATCTCGCGCGCATACTCGTCCTCGACGCCTTCGACGAGTTCTGCCCAGCGGTCGTCGGCGGCGCGCCGCACGCGGTATTCGTCCGGTCCGCAGAGGAGGGTAAAGGCCTTTTGCGCTGCCATCGGCCTAGAGTCCGGTGCCTTGGCGGGGCTCGTCAAGATCGACCCCCGGAAGACCGGTGCGCCCGCCCTCCGCCGACGGCACCTCTTTCACATAGATGTCGCGCTGAGGATAGGGGATCTCGACCTTGTGCGTCTTGAGGTGGTCCCAGATGAGATAATTGACCTCGCTGATGAAAGCGCGGGGGCGGGCGCTCATCGTCGTCGTCCAGACCCAGAGTTCGAAGTTCAGCGAGCTGTCCCCGAAGCCCACGAACTTGGCGCTGGGAGGCGGCTCGGTGAGGACGTTGGCGCTCGCCCGGCCGGCCTCCTCGAGGGCCTGCTTCACCACTTTCACGTCACTGTTGTAATGCACTCCGACGGGAATGCGGAAGCGCACCATTCGGTCGCCGTGACTCCAGTTGATGACCTGCTCGGCGATGAACTGGGAGTTGGGCACGATGATCTCGATGTTGTCGTTGGTCCGCACTCTGGTGCTGCGCGCGCTGATCGCCTTCACGTCGCCGGTGAGTTCCCCGAGGGCGATACGGTCGCCGACCTTGATCGGGCGTTCGAAGAGGATGATGAGCCCGCTGACGAAGTTGTCCGCGATGTTGCGCAGCCCAAAACCGATGCCGAACGAGACCGCCCCGAGCACGACCGAAAGGGTGGTGAAGGAGAACCCGGGAAAAGCGACCGGGAGAATGAGGAGCAGACCGATGGCGAGAAACAGATAGCCCAGCAGGGTGGCGAGCGAATGAGCCATCCCGGCATCGACCCGCAAACGGGGGAAAAGCCGCTTCACAAGCAGTCGCTTGACCCACCCCTGGACAAGGAGAAGGACACAGACGAGAACACCGCCGAGAAGGAGCGAAGCAGGCGAAAAGACGACGGTCCCAAGGTCGACGGGACGCAGCCAGAACTCCCAGGTAAAGACATCCACGCCGCCAAGCATGAGCCCGACGCGTTACGCGGCGAGTCCGGATTCCAGGGAAGAAGTCGCGGGGGGCAGCGCCTCAGGGCAGACGGTATTGCCCCATGCCGGCGGGCAGGTCGTCCACGACGACACCATTGGGGTATTCAATGACGAGCGCGGAGCCGCGCGAGACCTTGAACAGAAGGGGACCGTCCTTCTCGATCTCGCGCTCTTCCCCCTCGCGCATGACCTTCGAAAAGAGGCGCGTGTTGCTCCGCACGTCATCGACGATGACGGTGACGTTGCCCTCGAGGGCGCGCAGCGTGATGGTCGTGGGATCGGGCGGCACGGCAGGACCGGCATCGGCCTGAGCCGCCGCCGGGGCGCTCGTGGCTGATCCCGCGGAACCGGTGGCGGCCGTATCGGCGCCGTCACTGCGCAGGAGGTTGACGATGAGAACGACGAGAAAGACGATGAGCACCGTCCCCATGAGGCCGGCCGCGATCTTCAGGTAAAGGGTGTTGTCGGTGAGATAGGCGACGGCTTGAGCGGGCGTCTTGGGACGGCCGGGCTCCGGGGCCTCGCGCTCGCTCTGCGTGGTCGGATGCAGCGGAGCATGGTCGGCCGGCGGCGGCCCGGCGGCTTCCTCCTCGTCCGGGGGAAGCTCCATGCGACCAAAGACGGCGCGCTCCTCACTGTGGGCGTGGGGCCGCTCGCGGTGGAGGGCGGAGCTGCCGCGGAACTGGGCATCGTAATCCGTGAGGATCTTGTCGGGATCGAGCTTGAGATAGCGTGCGTAGTTTCGCAGGAAGCCTCGCTTGTAGATCTCCGGCAGGTCGATCTCCATGCTGTTGTCCTCCATCGCATTGATGAAGTCGCCGCGAATTTTCGTGGCTTCCGCCACTTCCCGGATGGAGATGCCCTTGCGCTTGCGCGCCTCTTCGAGTCTTTCGCCTATCGTCATGGATTCGCCACCTCAGAGGTTCGGTGCAGAGTGCGACGGCCCATTTCCAAAATCAAACAAATACCTGACCGCCAACGAATCACGTGTACGCGAGGCCTGCCCAGAGGCGCGCTGAACCCTTCCTCAGGACGCCCGGAGAGCGGCGTAGGCGGCGAGGAGGTCCTGCGCCTGGGAGGCCGGAGTGGCCGAAAGGTCGCGCCAGGCAACCTTGCCATCGACCACGAGAAAGCTCTGCCGCTTGTGCACCACCCCCATCATCGAGCCCACGCCGAAGGCCTTGCCGAGTTCGTTCCCGGTGTCGGCGATGAGGGTGAAGGGCAGATTGTATTCGGCCCGAAACTCGGCCTGCTTCTCCACGCTGTCGCGGCTCACTCCGAGGACGGTGATGCCCTCCGCGGCGAGATCCGCGAACTCGTCGCGAAGGTTGCAGGCCTGCGCCGTGCATCCGGGGGTGAAGGCCTTCGGGTAGAAGTAAACCAGGACCGGGCCTTCGGCATAGGAAGACCCGAGGTCCAGAGTCTCGCCGGTGTGCGTGGTGACGCTGAGAGTCGGCGCCTCGGCGCCGACCGCGAGCGGGTCTTTTCCAAATCCGAACATGGGCAGGAGGATGGAGAGGGAGAGAAAAGTGGCGATACGCATGATAGCGGCATTGAAACCGGCGCGGTCGCCCGCGCAACGGCCACGCGCACATTCTCTTTCGCAGACCTCGTCCGGCAGCCCGGACGGCGCCTCAGCGGGCGGCCCAGAGGGGGTTTTCGCGCGCCGTATCGATGAGTTTCTGGGTCGTGCGGTCGAGGCGGCTGGCGAGCGTCTTGATGATCTTGGCGGCGACCTTGGGCTCGTCGGAGACCAGCTCGTCGAGGCTGTTGAAGCTGTAGTAGGAAATCTGTGCAGCCGTCTTGCCCCGCACGGTGCAGGAGCGCGGCCGGCAGAGAATGTCGCCCATTTCTCCGAAGACGGTGCCGGGATACATCAGGACGGAGAGCAGGACGTCGTCCTTGAGCACCTCCAAGGTGCCTTTGCGCAGGACAAAAAAGCCGGAGCCCTCCTCTCCCTGCTGGACGATGATCTCGCCGGCTTCGACCTCGATTATTTCATGCATACACGCTTCCTCCTCTGCGATGTGACAGTGCGCATGCCCGTGTCGAGCGCAAGCACGCGCAACCTCCTCGGTCTCCCGCGAGAGGCTTTCATGCTTTTGTCAATGCCCCTGGGGCGAAGTCCCTTTGGCTTCTGGGGCACCTCACTCCGCCGGCACAGGCAAACAACGCAGGATCGTGCGGCGCGGCTGACCGCGGCACCGGCTCAACGGTTCGCCTGCAGAAAGGCATGGAGCCGGCCGGCAAGCTTCGGCCCGATGCCTTCGACCAGCTGGAGTTCGTCGGAGGAGGCCGCCCGCAGCCGCTGGAGATTGCCGAAGCGAGCAAGGAGGGCGGCGCGGCGCACCTTGCCGAGACCTTCGAAATCATCGAGGATGCTCTCCCGCATGCGCTCGCTACGCAGCTCGGCGTTGAAGGTGTTGGCGAAGCGGTGGGCCTCGTCGCGCACCCGTTGGAGAAGAAGCCGCGCGGGATGGTGGCCGGGCATCTTGAGGTCCTCCCGGCCGTCCCCGAAGACGACCGTCTCCTCCTTTTTCGCCAGCCCGATCATGGGCGGGGGCTCGAAGCCCTGACTGAGAAAGGCCTTCAGCGCGGCGCTGAGTTGACCGCGGCCACCGTCGATCACGACGAGATCGGGAAAGGGCCGCTCTTCGTCGTGCAGCCTGCGATAGCGGCGCCCCACCACCTCCTCCATGGCGCGGAAATCGTCGTTCCCCACGAAGCTCTTGATCTTGAAGCGGCGATACTGCGCCTTGTCCGGCACCCCTTCGGTGAAATGGACCATCGACGCCACGCAGAAGGTGCCCGAGATGTGCGAAATGTCGAAGCACTCGATGTGGCGCGGCGGCCCCGGGAGCTGCAGCTTCTCGGCCAGTGCGCCGAGGGTGGGCAAGGGGTCGTTCGGTCGCAGGGGATCGCGGACAAACTTCCGCGTCCGCGCGATCGTCCCCCGGAGAGCGAAGATGATGTCGCGCAGCTCCGCGGCCCGCCCGTAGCGCTGGGCCTCGGCCGCGGCCTGCATCTCGCCTTCGAGTTCGGCCAGCCACTCCTTCGACTTGCCCTCGAGAAAGACGCAGGCTTCCCGCACCCGCTCGGCGTATTCATGCGACGTGACGCTGTTGGCATGCCCGTAGAGTTCCGCGCGAGCGTCGTCGTAAAGCTGCCAGGAGCCGTCCTCGAGACGCCGCGGCGAAGCGTCGTGCAAGAGGATGCCATACCGCATGCGCATCTCCCCGAGGGTCTTGCGCAGGAGCCCGGAGTGGGCAAAGGGACCGAAATAGAGCGACTGCTCGTTTTGCCGGAAGCGCACGAGACGAAAGCGCGGGAGCGGGTTCTCCACGTCCACGCGCACGAGAAGGAAGCGCTTGTCGTCGGTGAAATCGGTGTTGTATCGGGGCTTCCACTCCTTGATGAGCTTTCCCTCGAGGAGGAGGGCCTCGCTCTCGCTCTTCACTTCGAGGACTTCGAAATCGGCGATGAGGTCGAGCATCGCGCGCACCTTCGGCTGCTGCCACATCTGCCGACGCGAGGCCTGGAAGTAGCTCGCGACACGGCGACGCAGGTTCTTCGCCTTTCCGACGTAGAGGATGCCGCCAAGGCGATCTTTCATGAGGTAGACGCCCGGCCCCTCGCCGAGACGCCGGACCTTCTCCTTGAGCTGTGTTTGATCGGGTCGTCGCATTTCCGAAATCGTCCCGTCACCTTGCGAAAAAGCACCCAGGGCGCAAGGTGCCCTGTTCCTGCGCACCACCCCCCGCTTCATGACGCCTGCTCGCAAGACAGAGCTGATCTGCCTCGGTGACGAACTCCTCCTCGGTCTGCGGACCAACGAGCACCTCCGTTACCTCGGCGCCCAGCTCTCCGCCCACGCTCTTCCCCTCGCCGCCAGCCACGAGGTGAGCGACGCGCGCACCCAGATCGAGTCCACTTTCGCCGCGGCCTGGCGACGCTCCGACCTCGTCATCACGACCGGCGGCCTGGGACCGACAGGCGATGACCGCACGCGCGAGAGCCTCGCCCACGTCCTCGGGCTCGAGTTGCGCCACGACCCCGCGACCGAGGATCGCCTGCTTCGTTTTTTCGCCGATCGCGGCTACTCCATGACGGAGAACAACCTCCGCCAATGCCTTCTCCTCGAGGGCGCGGAGGCGCTCCCCAACGCACACGGCACCGCTCCCGGCCAATGGCTCGAGCGCGACGGCAAACTCCTCGTCATGCTGCCCGGTCCGCCCCGCGAGCTGTGCCCGATGTTCGAGGAACAGGTTCTCCCCCGGCTGGTCGCGCAAGGCTGGGCAAGGCGCGACGAGCGCACCGTGGAGTTTCGCACCAGTGGCCTCGGTGAAAGTGCCCTCGCCGACCGCCTCGAACGACTCCTCGCCGGCCGCCTCGAAGAAATCGACATCGCCTACTGCGCTCATGCCGGCTTCGTCGATGTCCGCCTTCACCCGCGCCACGCCGACGTTCACGGCGACGTCCTGCTGGAGGCCGGTCGCCTCAGCGAGGTCGCCCTCGGGGCCGATTTTGTCGACTACGGTCAACCCGATCTGGCCCGACTCATCGTGCGGCACCTGCGCTGCCTTGGGAAGCGCCTCGCCGTCGCCGAGTCCTGCACCGGGGGACTTCTCGCGAGCCGTTTCACCGACGTGCCAGGCGCCTCAAAAGTCTTCCTCGGCGGCGTCGTCTGCTATCGCAACGAGACCAAGAGCGCCCTCCTCGACGTGCCCGAGGAGATCCTCGAGCAGCACGGCGCGGTCAGTCCGGAGACCTCTGTCGCGATGGCCACCGGAGCAGCCGAAAGACTGGGGGCCGACTATGCTCTCAGCGTGACCGGTTACGCCGGTCCGGAGGGTGGCCGCGAACCCGTGGGGACGATCTATCTCGGCTATGTCAGCCCCGTCGGCGTCTGGTCGCGCAAGATCGTCGGCTCCGGCTCCCGCCTCGCGGTGAAGGAGCGGGCCGTCAACGGCGCCCTCGACTTCATGCGTCGCAAGTTGCGCAAATACGCCACCCAGGACTTTCTCGACTGCATGTGCTGCTGATCGACCGGCGGGGCAGGACCCTACCCAACACCCGCGCGCCACCGCTGAGCGCCGAGGACCACGGCCCCGCCCCGTGCGAGACTGAAACGCCGTCTTTCAGGAAGAAGCACATCGCAGAAGGGCGGGCCGCCCGGTGCGCCACGACGGCGGGGACGGCGAGGATGGAATCTCGTCCGAAACGGTCCGCGGCATCCCGCGTCTCCATGCCGACGGGGACGTCGGCGCTCCCGGGCTCATGCCGACGGGGGACGTCGGCGCTCCCGGGCTCATGCCGACGGGGACCTCGGCGCTCCCGGGCTCATGCCGACGGGGACCTCGGCGCTCCCGGGCTCATGCCG
>JBKHAU010000034.1:0-11171 GCA_046542725.1 Opitutales bacterium | reverse complement strand
CGGCCTGTGGCAGCTCACCCACTTCGATGACAAAGGTGTCGGTCGCGCCAAAAAAGTTTTCCGCGCCCCGCGGGCGGCCCTGCGCCGGCCGCGCCTTCGCCTTCTTGCCCTTCTTTTTCTCGAAGGGAGGCTTTTTCCGGTCCGGTCGAGGGCCGGGCTTGCCGCCCCCTTGGGAACCGGGTCCACCGCCGGGCGCGCCGCCGCCCCCACCCTGCCCCTGGGGTCCGCCGCCGCCGTGGCCACCACCATGGCCGCCCTTTGGCCGCGGCCCGCGACGGTCGCGGTCACGGTCGCGGTCGCGGTCACGGTCGCGGTGTGGAGGAGAGGAACGGCCGCCATTGGCCCCGGGTCCAGACCCACCACGACCCCCGTAGCCACCACCCGCGTTGCCCCGATCGCCGCGGGGCGATTCGTCGGACCGTGGCGCGGGTGCATCCGGGCTGCCGGAACGTGGCGCGGGACGCTCGGCGGGCTCGGGCTCGGGCTCGGGCTCGGGCGGCTTGTTCACCGGCGGATCGTCCGGAGAGGCGGAAAACGACATCGGGACCTGCTCTGGGAGCTTGCCGCGGGAGAGGCTGGGCGCCTTCGGAGCCGCGGAGGCCTCATCGGTGTAGGCGGCGGCCTCGCCGGCAGGTTCCCGCGACTTTGCCCGGGTGCTCGTCGCGCGCTTGCGGGTGGCGGTCTTTTTGGCAGCCGTCTTGCGGGTCGCACGCTTCTTCTTCGCCGGCTCGGTCTCCTTCACATCGGAGGCCGCCGCAGATGCGTCAGCGCGAGGTTGTTCGTCGTTATCCATAGATGAAATTAAAAGGGGACAAGGGGGCGGGAGGGTGGCAGAGCCAGAACCAGCGGACCATTCAGCAACCCGCGGCAACCCCGAGGACGCGACTGAGCTGCGCCCGCAAGTGCCCCAGACTCCCGTCGTTGAGCGCGACGACATCGGCGGCGGCGGCCTTGCGGTCGAGCGACCACTGCCGCGCAAGGCGGGCAGCGATGTCCTCGGCAGACCATCCTCGCCCGCGCAGGCGCCGGTGTTGAATCTCAGGGTGCGAAAACACGCAACAAGTCACATCAAAAAAGGATTGAAGCTCCTTCTCGAACAGCAGGGGGATCTCGACGACGAGCAAGGGGCGTTGCGCCGCGACCTCTTTCAACCAAGCCGCCCGCACCCGCGGGTGCAAGAGGCTCTCCAGCTGGCTGAGCTTGAAAGAATCCTTGAAGACGATAGAAGCCAAGCTGCTTCTGTCAACCTTTCCTCCCGCACCGAAAACCGTGTCTCCAAATAGCTTACGAATCTCCTCCGCGAGCGCGGTATCTTCCGCGAGAAGGGTACGCACACACGCGTCGGTCTCGAAGGTATGCGCGCCGAGTTCGGCACACAGCCGCAGCGCCGTCGACTTGCCACACCCCATGCCCCCGGTCAGTCCGATGTTCACGCCTCAGTTGCGAAGGACCGGGAGGAAAACGCAACCCCTCGATGGCGCCCGGGCGCGGAGGGCTTCGACCTTCAGGCAATGCCATGGTCCCTGTTTCAGGCGGAGGGAGGAGCGATCTGCGCGCAGCCGAAAAACACGTTAAAAGCAGGGTTTACTCCCTATTCGTCTGCCGAGGCCGCATCGCACGCCGATAAAGGAGTCCACCGCCTTCCGTTTTCACCGACCATGCTTTCGACCGACCCGCTTGCCCACGCCCTCTTCGCCGGCGCGGACACCGCCTCGCCGCACGCCGTGGCGACGGCGCTCGCGGCCATCGAGAAGCGCCTCTTTCCGGCCGAGGCCGAGGCCGAGGCACTGCATCACCTGGTCTCCGAGGTGGAGGCCATGTTCGAGGGGCGTTTCGCCTTTTTCCAGGCGATGGACACGCCTTATCACGACTTCGAGCATACCCTTCAGGCAACTCTCTGCTGGGCTCAGCTGGCGCTGGGATACGCTCGCACCGGGCGTCGTCCGCAGCTCACCCACGAGTTTTTCCGCATCGGACTGGTGGCGATCCTGTTGCACGACATCGGCTACCTGAAGGACGAAACCGACGAGCACGGGACGGGCGCAAAGTTCACCGCCGTGCATGAACGGCGCAGTTGCGAACTGGCCCATGTCTGTCTCAGCGCGAACGGTTGGGCTCAGGAGGACATCTTTGCCATCCAGCATATGATCAGCTGCACCGGGCCGCGTGCAGTGCTCGAGACGATACCCTTTCGTCACCGCCTGGAGCGCATCCTCGGGCAGATGGTCTGCACCGCCGACTACCTTGGCCAGCTCAGCGATCCGCGCTACGTGGAAAAGATTCCCGCCCTCTACCGCGAGTTTGAGGAGTCGGACGCGTATCGGGGTCTGCCGCCGGAGCGGCGCGCGGTGCCCTCGCTCGAGGCCCTCTATGCGCGCACCGGTGACTTTTGGCGGGCCGTCGTGCAGCCCCGGCTGGAGGGAGAATGCGGCGGGCTGCTCCACACCCTCGCCTCGCCCGAAGATGGTCGCAACGCCTACCTCGAGGCGATCGAGAGCAACCTCGCGCGGGTCGGACTGCTCAGCCCACCGGGCGAGGCGTAGGCCCCTACCCTTCGGCCGGGAGCCGCAGCGTCAGGGAAGAGCCCTCGTCGGGCGCGCTCACCACGGCGATCCGGCCGCCGTAGGCATCGACCATGCGCCGGCAGACGGCCAACCCCATGCCGAGACCCTCGTGCTCGCGCCGCGTCCCCTCGTCCCCCGAGGCGAAGGGCTCGAAAAGCCGCGCCTGCTGGGCCGTGCTCATGCCCACCCCGGTGTCGGCGATGCGGACCTCGAGGACCTGATCCGCGGGCTCGAAGGCCCAGCTCACCTGAACATGGCCCTCGATGGTGAACTTGATCGCGTTGTCGAGCACCCGCTCGAGGATTTGCCCGTAGTGCGCGGCAGGAAACGAGAGCACCGGAGGCAAGGTTCGCGCCCCGTCCTGAACAAAGCGCAGCCCCTTCGCGGCGGCGGCGTCGGCGGAAGGCGTCGTGACCAGCTGGATAAAGTCGTCCAGCCCCATCGCCTGCGGCGCTTCGCGGGGGGCTTCACTACTCCAGCGGATGTAGTCGATGACCTGGTCGAGGACCCCCACAAGCTGCCGGGCTCCCTTTGCGATCATCTCCACACTTTCCGCGCGTTCTTCCTCGTCGGCCGCGTCGGCGAGCAGCTCGGCAAAACCTGTGATGGCGTTGACCGGAGTGCGGATCTCATGCCCCACGACCTGCAGAAAGTCAGCCTTCGCGAGGCTGGCTGCCTTTGCCGCCGCCGTTGCCGCCTGCCATTGGCGCTCGGCCTCGCGCTGCGCCGTGATGTCGACAATGATGGCGTAGTGGACCGGCTCTCCCTCGTGGTGCAGCGCGTCGCTGCAGACAAGGACGTCACGCAGGGCCCCATCGGCGAGCCGATGACGGTGACTCGTGCCGGAAGGACCGCCCCCGGGTCCAAGCGCCTCCTGCCAGAGGGCTCGCGCATCGGGCTCCGTCGCCGCACAGAGCTCCCAGACGGCCATTGCACGCAGCGCCGCCGCCTCGTGGCCATAATAACGAAGGGCCGCGGGATTTGCGTCGACGATCGCCAGCGTATCGGGGCGGAAAAGCAGCATGGGCAGCAGATTGTCCGCGAACAGGTGGCGAAAGCGGCGTTCGCTCGCGACGAGACGGGCCTGGGTCTCCATCTTCTCCGAAACATCCTCTAGCACCCCAACGTAGAGCTGCGCCGGTCCGCCTTCCTGGCGAAGGGGAAAATAGGCCAGTTCGCACCAGAAGGGGGCGCCGTCGCGGCGTTGCAAACGCAGGGTGCTGTGCGCGCGTTGCCCCTGCCGCACTGCCTCGTCGAGCACACGGGCACCGGGCTGCTCCTCCTCCCGCGGCCGCAGGAGGCGGGGATCGAGGGCGATGGCATCTTCTGCGGTGTAGCCGGTCATGGCCTCCCAAGCGGGATTGACGAAGACCACTCGCGGCTCGGCGGGATCCCGCACATCCATCACCATGATGCCGCTCTCGGCGCAGTCCACGAGGTTGCGTTGCATCTCGAGAAATTCGCGGGCGCGATGATGCCGCGAGACATCGTGTGCCGCCAGGATCCAGCCCGCGGCATCGTGCTCCCCTGCCTCGAGGCGGCTCCAGCGCAGTTCCACGCGGATCTCCCGCTGGTCGCCGCGCCGCCAGCTCGCCTCCGGCACTCGCTCGGGGGCGGCCCCACCGGCAAGACTCGCACAGAAGGCTGCGGCCGCCGCGGGATCAGTCCAGAGGCGCTCGAGGGCCAACCCGCGCAGGTCCTCCGCGCGTCGCCCGACGAGGCTCGCAAAGGCACGATTGCAGGCCGCCACGGCCCCGTCGACGAGGACCGCGGTGGGAACGGGCAATTGCTCGAGGGCGAAAGCGGAGGGGGCCCCGCGGGCGGCTTCGACGGGTGGCGGGGCGCGGTCGACCGCCGCCCAGGGATCGGCCCAGAAGGCCGGCCAGGAGTCCACGACGAGCGGCGAGGGGAAGCGCTGGCCGATCCCGCGGTGACGCTGCAACCACTCCCCCGGAGCGGCCCAGGGGCCCCTCCAGCCCTGCGCCGTGGCCCGCTGGAGGATCGCTTCCACCTCCGCCCCCTGCGCCGTTTCCCCGAAGGCCAGTGGCGCCGAGGGTTGGGCGGCAAGCGCGGCGACGAGCCCATCCACTTCGCAGTGGGCACTAAAGGTGATGGGATTCGGCGTCATCGCCCGGTCCGCGGCATGCGGCCACCACAGAACCCAGCTCCGGGTGCGCTCCGAAGCCGTCGCGGGGAGAGAGGAAAGGTCCGCCATCAAGATACTATATCGGTCGCCCGAAGCCGGACTTCAGGTTTGCCCGACGACCTCGCGTCGAGGTTTCCCGCGTGGCCAACCGTTGGGGCCCGGGACACCGGAAAAACCCCACGAAGGTTTTCAAAAGGTTAAAGAACACCCGGCACCCGACCGATATTTGGGGCAGACGATCACTAGACCATGAGCAGCGCAGCACCCACCGCAGAAAAGACCAAGAGCCATGCCGGCAAGTTCCTGACTTTCAAGCTCGGGAGCGAGTCCTACGCCGTGGAGGTCTTGAAAATCAAAGAGATCATCCGCATGCAGCGGGTGACACCGGTGCCGCACCTGCCTCCTTACATGCGCGGCATCATCAACCTGCGCGGCAAGGTCATCCCGGTGGTGGACCTGCGTCTGAAATTCGGCCTCGAGACGATCGAGGAGACCGAGCGCACCTGCATCGTCGTGGTGCAGATCCGCCTCAACGGTGACAACCGTCTCGCCCCCGTGGGCATGGTGGTCGACGCCGTCGATGAAGTTCTCAACATCTCCGACGAGCAGGTGGAAGACAACCCGGACCTCGGCTCCACCCTCGAGAACCGCTTCATTCAGGGGCTCGCAAAGTTCGAGGATATCATCGTCACGCTCCTCGACATCGACCGGCTCATCCGCGAAGACGACGTCCTCGCCGTGCAGTAGACACCCCGGCCGAAACTGCCCATGTCCCTCGGTCAAGACATCCTCCTCGACGCCCCCCGCGCGCTCCGCGGTCCGAGGAAGACCACTCCGGCGTCGCCCGCGTCGAGCCGTCCGGCAGCGACCAGCCCGGTGCGCCTCTCCCGCCGCTTGCGCTCTCATCTCGACCTGCTCGTGCGCGCCTTCGAACGCCAGACCGGCGATCGCGTGGGGCACGAGTTCTGCATCTGCGCGGACCGGCGAGATCACATCGTGCTCCAGTCCGGCACTCGCCACTGCCCTCTCGCCCGCCTGAGCAGCAGCTATCAGGTCGCGTCCCTTCTTCTTTCTCAGATTCGCCCCGAGACGTCCGTCTTCGCTGCGGAGAGCCCTCGTGCGGGCTTCCGCGCCCTTGCGGTCAACCATACGGGTATCACGTTTACGCAAGGAAACCAGTGACGGCCACGTATACCAAACCAGTGAGCTCCAGCGACCGCCTCATCGTGGGAGTGGGAGAGCTGATCGTGACGAATCTGCCTCACGTCACGGTGAGTACCTATGCCCTGGGCTCCTGCGTGGCCTTGGTCGGCTACGAACCCAAGCTCTGCGTGGGCGGGATCATCCACATCATGCTCCCCACCCGGCGCCTCGACAACAGCGGGCAACCCGCCTCTCCCGCGAAATTCGTCGATAGCGGCATCCCGATGTTCTTCCAGGCCATGCGCAAGATGGGCGCGATGCCGAAGAACCTCTCCCTCGCCCTCTTTGGGGGGGCCAATACGCAGAAAAACCAAACGGACCATTTCAAGATCGGCCAGCGCAACTCGGAACTCTCCATCCGCATGCTGCAGAAGTTTCAGCTCGATATCGCCTACACCGATCTGGGCGGGTTCGAGAACCGCACCATCCATCTCACCCTGAAAACGGGCGAAGTCTTGGTGCGCCGCCCCAGCGGCAACCTCACTTTCAACATGGGTAAATAGGCGCTACGCCGCCTGCGTTGCCGAGTCCGCGAGCTTTCGAAGCCGCGCCCGAGATTGACCGGGCGCGGCTTTTTCATCGAAGCGCGCGAAGGTCCCTCTCTTCACCTTCGAAGACGAGCATGAGGCACCCGGGGGACACGCAGAAGGAGAACGAAGCGAAGCTCGGGCGGGCGACCATCGGCCGCATCCGCCTCTTCTTCGGCCTGCCCGTCGCGGCCCATCTCCATCCGGCCGGCTGGCTCCAGTTCGTCGACGGCTTCTACCGCGCGGGCGCCCTCGTCTTCGGCGGCGGCACGTCGTGCTTCCGCTCCTCGAGAGCGTCATGCTGGCGGGGTCTGGCATCCTCGCTTGATGGCGAAGGGGCCACCCCGCTGCCGGGCGCCCTGCAAAAAAGCGGCGGGAGGAACCCGCCGCTTTTGTCACCAAATTTTGAAGACAACCATCTCCCCCGCGCCTAGACCCCAAGCGGCTCGCTCATCGCGGTGTTGACGTCGGGGTGGAAGGTCCAGCTCTTCGTCTCCTCGAAGGCGGCACACTCCTCGGCCACCGCCTGGCTCCCGACGAGGAGCAGGTTGAGGGTGAGCTCGTTGCAGATTTCCTGCACCTTGATCATGAGCTTCATGACATCGACCGAGACCGTCTTCAGGGAGGTCGCGTCGATCACGATCTTGTAAAAGCCACGATCGACCGCCTCGGAGATCTTGGTGCGCAGATACTCCTGAAACTCGGCGAGGACGGAGGGCGAGGGCACGGCCGGAAAACGCACCGTGAGGTAATCCTCGCCGAAAACAAAATAGCGCTCGGAGGTGTCGAGGTTGATCGCCTTGCTCACCCGCATCTCGAACTCGTCGAAGTCGATCGGCTTCGTCACGATGTTGGTGAAGCCCAGCTTCTGGGCGGCCTCCTGGATCTCCTTGTCGGTCTTCACGACCATCCCGAAAATGGGGACAAACTTGGTCTTCTGCTCGGAACGCAGGATACGGAAGAGGGAGAGGCCGGACTCGTCGGGAAGGGAGAGGCTGACCACGACGAGGTCAGGCACGACCTTGTTGCAGGCATCGATGGTCTCGCCCGTGGAGGAGGCGCCGTGGATCTCCCAGGGCAGGTGCCCGAGCTTCTCGCGAAACTGCTGGATGATGGCCGGCTTGTCGTCCACCACGACGATGTTCACCGCGTCGGTGATCTTTTTCACGACGCGCTTTTCCTCCGCGGGGCGGAGTTCGACCACGCGCGACACCTTGTTCACCAAGACGCCCTCCTGGAAAGGCTTTACGATGTAGTCACGGATCCCGAGCTTCGCGATCTTCATCACCGTATCACGGCCGGCCTCGGCGGTGAGCATGATGACCGGGATGTGCTTGAGGGCGCGGTCGCTCTTCAGCTTGGTCAACATCTCGACCCCGTCCATCACCGGCATGGTGATGTCGAGGAGGATCAGGTCCGGCGGGGACTTGCCCGCCATCGCCATGCCTTCGACCCCGTTGCCCGCCTCCTGGATATCGCAGGCGTAGGTCTTGAAGGCCTTCTTCACGATCATGCGGACCGCGCGCGAGTCATCGACTGTCAAAATGGATACACTCATCGGTGGCTCCTCAAGCTGGCTTGATGGTGAGGTAAAGATCGAAGACCTGCTCGCTCACCTGGAAGGTGTAGTGGTAGCAGTCCACCGCGCTCGCTGCCTCGATGCTGAAGCAGCTTCCGCGGATGAGGGAAGGGATCGTCAGCCGGCACTCGAGCCCGCGGGCGACGAACTGATTCTTGAAGGACCCGGTCGCCATGTTGGCGAGTTCGCCAAGGGCGTCGTTGACGAACTCGTGGCCGCACTCGGAGGTCTCGAGGCTCATCATCTTCGAGGTCACGTAGATCGCGAGGCTCTCGGGCAGATCGTAGTAGGCGACGCCCTCCATGTCGCCCGCCATCCCCACGGCCGAGACGACGCGGGCCCCGCGGGAGGCGTCTCCCGAGCCCACCACGACGGGTTTTTCGGGGTTGTCTTTGCGCAAATCGCGCTCGGAGAGAAGCTTCACCTTCTCATCGAGCATCATGGAGAAGAACTGGGTGATCGCATCCTCCCACGCTCTGGACAGCTCCAGAAAGCTCGGAAAGTTGCTGACGTCGGTGGATGACATGGGAATGGCTTGGGCGGGGGGTGACTCGGATTCGGCTTTGACTTCAATTTATCGGGCACGCGGCCGCCAACTTGACCCTGTGGGGTAAAAAAACGGGGCCGGAAGTGAACTTTTCACCCCTCCCGCGCGCACCATGGCGGGAAGCTGCGCGACGCCCCCACCGACCGCCGGTGGGAGCTTCGCCGGGCGGGCTTCAGTCGTCGGTCGCGATGATGCCCATCTCGCGGTACTGGCGCAGCTTGTTGCGCAAGGTGCGAGTCGTCACCTCGAGGATGTCGGCGGCCTCCGCCCGGTTCCACCCGGTCATCTCGAGGACACGGAGGATATGCTCGCGCTCGAGATCGGCGAGGCTCTTGCGCTGCCCCTCGGTGTCCGCGTGCAGGGGCGCCGGGGTCGGCGAGACGGGAACGGGGGCGGTGGCGAGGCGGGCCGAGACAGGAGGATCGAGCGGTGGACCGCCGGCGTCGGAGTGCTCCGCCGAGGGAGCGGGGTGCATGGCCCCGGCGCTCGCCATGGAAGGGGTGAGGAGCAGGTTCTCGGGCGCGATGAGCTGTCCGGGCTCGGAGAGGATGGCGGCGCGCTCGATGGTGTTCTGCAACTCGCGGACGTTGCCCGGCCAAGGATGGGCCGCGAGCTTGGCACGGGCCGCACCGGAGAGCCCGCGCAGCTTCTTGCCGTGCCGCCGGGAAAAGATGCCGGTGAAGTGCTCGGCGAGGAGGAGAATGTCCTCGCCCCGCTCCCGCAACGGCGGGACCTGGAGGGGGAAGACATTGAGGCGGTAGTAGAGGTCCTCGCGAAAGTGGCCTTGCTGGACCAGCTTGAGCAGATCGCGATTGGTCGTGGCAACGACCCGCACGTCGACCGAGATCGTCTTCGTCCCCCCCACCCGCTCGAACTCGCGCTCCTGCAGCACACGCAGGAGCTTGACCTGCATCTTGGGCGAGATCTCGCCGATTTCGTCGAGCAGGATAGTGCCCTTGTCCGCCAGTTCGAAGCGGCCGTGGCGCCGCTGCATAGCTCCGGTGTAGGCCCCCTTTTCGTGCCCGAAAAACTCGCTCTCGATGAGGCTCTCGGTCATCGCCGCGCAGTTCACCCGGATGAAGGGCCCCTGCCGGCGGGGGCTCTGCCGATACAGTTCCTGGGCGACGAGTTCCTTGCCCGTGCCGTTTTCCCCGGTGACGAGGACGGTGGCCTCGGTCGCGGCGACCTTGCGGACCATCTGCGTGAGGCCCTTCATGCAGGCGCTGCTCCCGATGAGGGTGCTCTCGCCCCGAAGCTCCTCGCGATAGTAGGCGTTGACCTGGACCAGCTGGTCGTAGTTTTCCGCCCGCTCCAGAGCCACGTCGACCTGCTCGAGGGAAAAGGGTTTGAGGAGGTAGTCGAAGGCCCCCTCGCGCATGCACTCGATCGCTCCATGAAGGGTGGCGAAGCCCGACATCATGATGATGAAGGGGGCGGGTTGCTGTTCCTTCAGGACCCGGCGCATGAGCTGCGAGCCGGGGCCGTCGGGGAGGTTTTCGTCGAGGAAGACGAGGTCGAAGGTGTCCTTTTTGAGGTAGCCTGCAGCGGTCGTCACATCGGGCGCGACGGCGACCTTGTAGCGCTTGTGCTGGAGGTGGCCCGCCATGCTTTGCCGGATGGCGGCTTCGTCGTCGACGACGAGGATGCGATCAAGGGCCATGGTGGGGTCTCAGGTAGTCGAGGGGTGCATTGAACCGCCCTCCGCGGCGCTGTCGAGGAGAGCACGGCAAGCCCGGGTGATGGCCTCCGCCAGGGGCGCGGGATGGGCGCTGGGGTCGAGCAGAAGACGGCCCTCGCGCACCCTCTCGCCGTCATCGCCGAGCTCGAGTCGCCAAATCACCATGGGACGGGCGAGGCGGTTTTGCGCCAACTGCTGGGTGATCTGAAGGTTGAGCGGGAGGGGCTCGGAAAGAGGCGCGGGCCAGCGCAAAGCAAAGTCGCGGTGAACGAAGTCGATCACGCGGTGCAGCTCTTCGCAGTCGCTGGGGAGCAGGCCCTCCGCCACGAGGTGCTGCTCGACGGTTTCAAGTAAAGTCAGTCCGACGGACATGGGGTCACGATTTGGAGGGCGGCCAAGGGTGCTGGCAACGGCAATGTCGAGCGGTCCGGGGCCCCCAGGCGCGTCTCAAGGGGATCCCTCATGCCGCATGCGCTCACGGTAGCGGCGCTCGATCTCGCGCAGCGAGGGACGGGCCGACGCCGGGCGGGGACCCGCCGCCGAGGGTGGCGGCGGGGGGCCATCGCGGAGGAGTTTCTCCGTCTCGCGGGTGAGGCGAAAGGCGACGACGAAGCGCGCCTCGAGCGTTTCCTTCAGGCGGCGGGCCTCAGGGTCGCCCTTCTCCGGCTGGAGAGGGCGCAGTCGTTCGACGACCTCGGAAACACTATCGCCCGCGAGCTGGAGGCGGGAGAGCAGTTCAGGCGGGAGTTCACGCCCCTCGGTGAGGAGCTTGCGCTCGAGCTCGAGCAGTTCGATGAGGGCCTCAACCGCCTCGAGCATATGCTGAAGCGAGGGATTGACCGGATGAGTCATGAGCGGGGGATGGGCCGTGCTGCTCGCGGGCGCGGGCAAGTTCACGCTGCCACTGGAGGTTCTTGACCTGATCCT
>JBKHAU010000033.1:0-11228 GCA_046542725.1 Opitutales bacterium | reverse complement strand
GTTGTAGTGGTCGCAGATCGCGACGGAGAGGACCTTCTTGGCCTCCTGTTGCTTCACCACGTAGCGGTCGAGATGGTCGCGGATGTCGCGTGGTTTGAGGGAAAAGTGCCGGATACGTTCGAGCACGGCGGCCGTGTCGGGGTCATCCGATTCCATCTCTTGGGGAGACCCACCTTGGGGCTGGGCAGTGGCCCCCATCGGGCCACCAAACTGGAACTGCCCGCTATTCAGCGCATCACGCAGTTTGTTCTGGATCTCCTCGAAGGGGTTATGGGTGTCGTCTTTACTCATTTGGAAAAGTTTTCGGGGTTCTTGACAGTTTCCGAAGTGGCGGATAGCAAGCTACTTCAAAAATCTCGTGGTATTTCTGCAGCTCCTGTTATGGCAAGTAATCTGACCAAGCGTGACATTGTCCTGAGCATTTACGACAAGACCGGTTTTCCCCAGAAGGAAGTCCGCGAAGTCGTTCAGCTCACGCTCGACACCATCGCTGACGCGCTTGCCCAAGGGCGCAACGTGGAACTCCGCAATTTCGGTGTGTTCGAGATCCAAATTAGAAAGTCGCGGATCGGCCGCAACCCGAACAAGCCGGAAAAGGACGTCGTCATCCCCACGCGGGCGGTGATCAAGTTCAAGGCGGGCAAGGAGTTGAAGGCTGAATTGCGCGATCTCGACATCGACCGCCTGCAGCAATCGAGCTGAGCCCAGCCTTGCGCCACGCTGGTGTGCGCGCTTGCCATGGGCGGAATCATCGCCGAAGGCTGAAACCATGTTTGATCGCCTTCCAGGCTTTCGTGACCTCTATCCCGAGGACTGCGCCCGCCGCAACATGCTCTTTCGTGCATGGGCCCATGCGGCACGCCGGTATGGGTTTTTGGAATACACTCCGCCGACGCTCGAGCCGCTCGAACTCTTCACCGAGAAGAGCGGTCCGGAGATCGTTTCCCAGCTCTTCAACTTCACCGACAAGGGCGGACGGACGGTCTCTCTGCGCCCCGAATTGACGCCCTCCCTTGCCCGCATGGTGGGGGCCCGGGCCAACAGCCTGAAGCGCCCCATCAAGTGGTTCAACCTGGGAGAGAACTTTCGCTACGAGAAGCAGCAGAAAGGCCGCCTGCGCTGCTTCTACCAGTTCAACGCGGACATCCTCGGGGAGGCTGGGGCGGGCGCTGACGCCGAACTCATCGGGCTCTGCGTGGAGAGCCTTGTCGCCCTCGGCCTGACGGCGAAGGACTTCGTCGTGCGCCTGAGCGACCGCGACCTTTGGATCGCCTACCTCGCTGCGCTCGGCCATGAGGGCGAGCAGGCGCTGGGCATCCTCGGCGTCATCGACAAGCGGGAACGGCTCGGGGAAGAGGCCGTGCGCGCGCAGCTCGCGCCCTATTTCGGGGACGCGACGGAAGACTTTCTTGCCCAAGTGGAGGCGCTCACCGCGCTCGACTCGCTCGCCGCGGTGCGCGCCTACCTGCCGGCACAGGCCCCCACGGCCGAGACCCGCGCCCGGCTCGAAGCCCGCCTCGGAGAATGGCAGCGACTCTTCGACGCGCTCGAGGCGTTTGGGCTGGCCGACTACCTGCGGCTCGATCTCGGCATCGTGCGCGGGCTGGCCTACTACACGGGTTTTGTCTTCGAGGTCTTCGAGCTCGAGGACGGCCGCACGACCGGGCGTGCCCTGGCCGGCGGTGGCCGCTACGACCATCTTGTCGAGAAACTCGGCTACACCGCCCTCCCGGCCTGTGGCTTCGCCATTGGCGACGTCACGGTTTCCGACCTCCTCGACAAAAAGGGGCTCTTCCCCTCCGTCATGACGGGGCCCGACGTCTTTGTCGTGTTGGGGGCCGGCGAGGCCGAGGCGAAGGCCGCATGGACGGCGGTGGCGGCGCTGCGCCGTTCCGGATTGGCCGTCGATTACCCGCTCAAGGCGACCGGCTTCGGCAAGCAGTTCAAGGCGGCAAGCCAGAGTGGGGCACGCCTCGCGGTGATTTTCGGTGAGGCAGAGGTCGCCCGCGCGGCGGCCAAAGTCAAGGACCTCGCCTCCGGCGGAGAGACCGAAGTGCCGGCCGCCCACCTCGTGGCCGCGGTCCAGAGCATGCTCGAAGACGGTCTGCCGGCTTGAGGCCATGCCTGTTTCCCTGCTTGAAATGAACCAACCCCGACCGATAATCCCCCGCCCATGTTGAAACCCCTTCCGCTTCTGGCCTGTACGCTCGCCTTGTTTGCCATGGTCGGCTGCCGGTCCAAGCAGCCACCCGAGCTCTATCGCCCAGGCGACTTCCCGACTTGGCGGACGGTCGATCAGGCGGTGGTGCAGGATCGTGTGGAGCGCGCCCAAGAGCTCCCCCTCGTGACCTTCGAGACAGACTTCGGCCCGATCACAATCGAGCTCTACGAAGAGGAGGCGCCGGCCACCGTGCGCAACTTCCTGCAATACGTCGAAGGCGGGCATTATCGCGACACGATCTTCCACCGCGTCATCCCGGGCTTCATGGTGCAGGGTGGGGGCTTCACGGCGGACATGACAGAGAAGCCCACCGGCGCGCCGGTCGAGAACGAGTCGGACAACAATCTGCGCAACCGCCGCGGGACGGTCGCCATGGCGCGCACCGAGGATCCCGACAGCGCCACCGCCCAGTTTTACATCAACCTCGTGGACAACGCCTTTCTCGACGGTGGGCCCGGTGAAGAGGGCTACACCGTGTTTGGTCGCGTGGTCGAGGGGATGGAGGTTGTCGACCAGATCGCGACGGTCGAGACGACGATCCTCGACACGTTCGCCGATGTGCCGGTCGAGCCCGTCACGATCCTCTCCGCCCGGCGCGAGCGCTAGATCCTCCCATGCCGCTCGAAGTCCTCTCCGCGAGCTGGGACGCCTACGAACTGCTCGACTCGGGGCACGGTCGCAAGCTCGAGCGCTTCGGCGATCGCCGTCTCATCCGCGAGGAGCCGAAGGCTTGGTGGCGTCCGGCGACGGGCGAGGAGCAATGGGAGCGGGTGAGCGCGCGTTTCACGCCGGGGGGAGAGTGGGCTCTGCCGCGCAAGGGGGAGGCCCGTCAGTGGATCCTGCCGCTCGACGACCTGCGGCTCGAGGCCCGCCTCACCGACATGTCCAAGCATGTTGGAGTCTTTCCCGAGCAGATGCCGCATTGGCGCTGGCTGCGGGATAAACTGCGCACGCGGCCCGGGGCGAAGGTCCTCAACCTCTTTGGCTACACCGGGGTGGCTTCACTTGTCGCCGCCGGGGCGGGTGCCCAGGTCACGCATGTCGATGCCTCCAAGCCCGCCCTCGCCTGGGCGCGGCACAACCAGGCGCTCTCCGGCCTCGAGGACAGGCCCGTGCGCTGGCTCCTCGACGACGCCTTCAAGTTTGTCGCGCGCGAGGTCCGGCGCGGCAAGACCTACGACGCCATCCTGCTCGACCCGCCCAGTTTCGGGCGCGGCCCCAAGGGCGAGGTCTGGAAGGTGGAGGAACAGGTCGTCGACTTCCTCCTCCAGCTGCGACGTCTGCTCGGCGACGACCCGCTCTGTTTCGTCCTCACCATGTATAACCTCGAGGCCTCTTCGATCATGCTCGAGAACCTCGTGCGCGACCTTCTTCCGCCAGGTGAAACGAGTGCTGGCGAACTCGCCCTCGAGCCAAAGTATGGTCACCATCGCCTGCCGCTTTCGCTCTTCGCGCGCTGGCAGCCCTTTGCCTGACGCCGCCCTGGCTCCCGTGCCCCGGGCGCTTGTCAAAAGTCGCCCCTTGGCCTTCCTTCACCGCACCCGTGGAGATCATCGAGACCGAACGCCACCGCACGCCGGTGAAGGATGAACTGAAGCTTTTTCTCGGCGCCTGCCGGGAGGCGGCGGAGGAGGATGCCCACGACAAGGTGGCGAGCATCACGCTGCGTACCCGCGCGCTCGATCCACTCGCCGTCCTGGAGTCGATTTACGCCCGTGAGGAGCACCACTTCTATCTCGAGAAACGCTCGGCCGGCTGGGCCCTCGCGGGGGCCGAGGCGGTTGTCTTGGGGGCGTTTGCGGGACGCGAGCGGATGGCGGCGGCGAAGGCCTGGTCGGCGGAAGTGCTGGCGCATACCATCGCGGTGGGCGATCTCGACGCGCCCTTCAGCGGCCCCCATTTTTATACCGGGATCGGCTTCGAGGAGGACGCCGCGGCGGGCGACGCCTTCCCCCCTGCGCTGGTCTATCTGCCCCGCTGGCAGGTGGCGCGGACGGAAAACGGCACCACTGCGGTGGCCAACTTCCTCGTCCAGCCGGGAGCCGATCTCGACGCCCTGACGGATCGACTCTGGGGTGCGTACGAAAAGTTCACGACCTTTGGCTATGGTGAATCGGCCCCGCCGCGGCCCTCGCGGCCGGAGCGCGCGGTCGAGGTGGGCCGGTCGGGCGACTTTGTCGGGCGGGTAGGGGTGGCCCTCGCCGCGATCCGCCGGGAGGAGGTGCAGAAGGTGGTCCTCGCCCGCGCCGTCGACACGACCTTCGACCAGCCCTTCCGCCCCCTTGTGACCCTCGCCGGCCTGCGCGAGCGCTTCCCCTCCTGCTACGCCTTTTCCTTTGAAAACGACCGGGGCCAGAGCTTCATCGGGGCGACTCCGGAGCGCCTCGTCCGGGTGGCCGGCGGCATCCTCGAGACGGAGGCGCTGGCGGGTTCGGCCGCCCGCGGGGACAGCGCCTGGGAAGACGCGCGTATCGCCGAGACCCTGCTCGCGAGCGAAAAAGACGGCCGCGAGCACGCTCACGTCGTTGACTCCATCGCGCGCCGCCTGGCCCGTCTCGAGGTCAACCTCGAGAGGGCGGCGCCGCCCTCCGTCCTCACCCTGCCCAATGTCCATCATCTGCGCACTCCCCTGCGGGGGTCCCTGCCCGCAGGCCGGCACCTCCTCGACGTCGTCGAAGCGCTCCAGCCCACCCCCGCGGTGGGCGGGGTGCCACGGGAGCGGGCGGTCCCGCTCATCCGCGCGCCCGAGCCGTTTCGGCGTGGCCTCTACGCGGGCTCGGTGGGCTACTTCGACCACCGCGGGGAGGGCGAATTTTGCGTCGGGCTGCGGGCCGCCCTCGTCGAGGGGACGCGAGCGCGGCTCTACGCCGGGGCGGGCATCGTCGCCGGTTCCGACCCCGAGGCGGAATGGCGCGAGACGGAGATGAAGTTTGCTGCCCTACGCGAAGCCATCGGGGCCGCGCCGAGCGAGCGCGGGAGTTCCGGTTGACGCCGCCAAACGCCGCCCACAAAGCTCTCTCATGCCTGCCGATCCATCCCGTTCCATTGCCGAGGCGAACACCCTCTGGGGGGCGCTGGCGGCTGCGGTCTTCGTGCGGCGGGGGGTGGAGGAGGCGGTGATCTCGCCCGGCTCTCGCAGCACACCCCTCACCGTGGGGCTGGCGCGCCATCCGCGCCTGAACTCGAGGGTCATCCTCGACGAGCGTTCGGCCGGATTCTTTGCCCTCGGGCTGGCGCGTGCCCGGCGGCAGCCCGTGGTGCTCGTCTGCACCTCGGGCTCGGCCGTGGCCAACTACTTGCCGGCGGTGGTCGAGGCGGCGGAAAGCGGCATCCCCCTCATCCTCCTGACGGCGGACCGCCCGCCCGAGCTGCGCCACCGCCAAGCCGGGCAGACGATCGACCAGGTCAAGCTCTTTGGCACCGCCGTGCGGTGGTTTGCGGAGGCACCGGTGCCGGACAGCGAGCCGCGGATCCTGCACGCCTGGCGCGATCTGCTTGGGCAGGCAATCGACCGCTCGCAGGGTGCCTGCCCCGGGCCGGTGCAGATCAACTGTCCCTTCCGCGAGCCCCTGGGCGGTGCTCCCTGGCCGCATCTCGAGGAAGCGATTGCGCCGCTCGTGGAGGAGTTGCCGGAGGCGCCCCTGCGGGAGGCGGGGAGCGCGCGGCTCCCGGCCCTTCCACGGCGCGGGTGGATCCTCGCGGGCGGCGAGGTGCCCGCCCATCCCGAGGCCTACGTCGCCGCCGTCGGTGAGTTGGCCGACGCGCTCGGCTGGCCCATTCTGGCCGATGCGCTCAATCCCTGTCGGCATTTTGCGGATACCCTGCGGGCCCCGGTCCTGACCGCCTACGACCCGGTCCTGCGCGTTGCCGAGGCTGCGCGGGACTGGCGTCCGGAGGCTATTCTGCAGGTCGGTCCACTGCCCACCAGCAAGGTCCTGCGCCAGTGCCTCGAACAGTGGCAGGTGCCGACCTGGATCCTCGCCGAGCGCGGCCTGCCGCTCAATGCCGTCGGCGCCCCCGCGACCGTCCTGCCCTGCGGACCGACCTCGGTGCGCCCCCCGTTGGATCCCGGCCCGCGCAGCCACGACTGGTGGCATGAACTCGCGGTGCTCGACCGCCGGGCGCGGGACTGTCTCGATGAGGCGCTGGAGGAGGTCGAGGCCGCCGAGCCCGCCATCGCCACGACGCTGCTCCGCGCGCTGCCGCCAGAGACCCCGGTCTATGTCGCCAGCAGCATGCCGGTGCGCGATGCCGAGTGGTTTTGGGAGGCCAACGGCGAGCGCCGGCGCATTCATTTCAATCGCGGCGCCAATGGCATCGACGGCACCCTCTCGACCGCCCTCGGGATGGTCGAAGGGGAGGGCATTCCGGGTGTGCTCTACACGGGTGATCTCGCCCTCCTGCACGACACGAACGGCTTTCTCGCCGCGCGCAGCGCGTTCACCGGCGGGCTCACCATCGTCTGTGTGAACAATGGCGGGGGCGGCATCTTCAACCACCTGCCGATCGCCCAGGAGGCGGACGTCTTCGAAGAGTTTTTTGCCACCCCGCAGCCGGTCGAGTTCCACTCCCTCGCGCGCGCCTACGGGATCGAGCACCATCTCGTGCAGGGGTTGGGCGAGCTCTCTTCACGCCTCGCGCATTTGCCCGCCCGCGGGGTTCGACTGCTCGAGCTGCGGACCGATCGCGAGGCCGATGCGGCGCTGCGGCGGCGGCTCTTTCGCGAGGTGCAGGCGGTCCTGCGCGGCGCTCCTTGAGGGCTCGATCGCCCGCCTCCGCTTCCGCCTTGCCAGCGTTGGGGGGGGCAATAACCCTCGGCGCCCTATGGACCTCGACCATTTGCGTGAGCAGATCGACCGCATCGATCGCGAGATCGTGGAGCGGCTCAACGACCGCGTGCGCCTCGCCGGCCAGATCGGCCATATCAAGCTGAATGAGGGCAAGGCCGTCTACGTCCCCAGCCGCGAAGAGGAGGTCTTTGGCAAGCTGACCGCCCACAGTGCCGGTCCGCTTCCGGAGAGTGCCCTGCGCGCGATTTGGCGCGAAATCATCTCCGCGGCCATTGCGCTCGAGCGCCCCCTTCAGATCGCCTACCTCGGCCCGCAGTGGACCTACACCCACCAGGCCGCGATGAAGAACTTCGGCTCGAGCCTGACCTACCTCGACCTCGCCACCGTGCCCGATGTCTTCGACAGCGTCTCGCGCGGGGAGGCCGACTACGGCGTCGTGCCGGTGGAGAACTCCACCCAGGGCACTGTCATCAGCACGCTCGACATGCTGATGGAGGCCAGCCTCACGGTCGTCGCGCAGATCTATCTCGAGATCAACCATTCGCTCATTTCGCAGTCGCCCGTCGAGGAGATCACCGCGGTCCACTCAAAGGACAATGCCCTCGGGCAATGTCGCCAGTGGCTCGCGCGGCGCTTGCCGGGGGTCGATCTGGTCGACGCCACGAGCACCGCCGCGGCCGTCGAGTTGGCCAAGAAGACACCCGGGGTCGCCGCCATCGCGAGCAAGATTGCCGCCCACCACTACGGCGTGCCGGTCATCGAAGAGGGGATTCAGGACAAGGCCGACAACGTCACCCGCTTCCTCGTCATCGGGAAGACGCCGACCCCCCGCCTCGGCCACGGGCGCGACAAGTCGACCTTTGTCTTCACCCTCCCGAACAACCATCCCGGGGCCCTCATCAAAGCGCTCTTCCCCTTCAGCATGCGGGGGATCAACATCTCCAAGATCGAGTCCCGCCCCAGTCGTCAGAAGATCTGGGACTACTATTTCTACATCGACGTGACGGGCCACCGCGAGGATCCCGAGGTGGCCCAGGCGATCGCCGAGCTGGAGCAGTTCTGTCCGCCCCTGAAGTGGCTCGGGAGCTACCCGAACACCTCGCTGTGAGCGAGCCCGTCCGCCTCGTCTTGAAATCGGCCCGCCGCCCGGCATGAACCGCGTGAATGGCGGGGCGGCTGCCACGCAAGGGCGTCCCGACCCGCCGCCGTGCGCGGTGGCCGGGATGGCGTGCGGCGGCCGTTTGAACCAACTCACGAACGGCGCGCCGGGGACGTCGCGCCCCACCCCGAGCGAAGAAGGGCGCCGCCACAAGGAGGTAGGGCGGGGCGTCCCGACCCGCCGCCATGCGTTTCCCGTTGATCCGGCGTTTCCGCGCCGTTTCTCTCGGGCCAACCTCCTCAAGTGACCCCGTTACCACCATGCTCAACCTTGCTTTGTTTGGACCCCCCGGCGCGGGCAAAGGCACCCAGTCCGCTGCTCTCGTCGACTACTACAACCTCTTCTACATCTCCACTGGCGACCTTTTGCGCAAGGAGCTCAAGGAGCAGACCCGCCTCGGGAAGGAAGCTCAGGAGATCATCGCCTCGGGTGGCCTCGTCTCCGACGAGATCATCGTGCAGATCATCGAGAACACGATCACCGGCCACCCCGACGCCGGCGGCTTCCTCTTCGACGGTTTTCCCCGCACCCACGTGCAGGCCTACATCCTCGAAGGGCTCATGATCAACCTCAACACCTCGCTCCACTGCCTCCTCAGTCTCGAGGTGCCGGAGGAGGAGTCGGTCCGCCGCCTGCTCGAGCGCGGCAAGTCTTCCGGTCGCAGCGACGACAACGAGGCCGTCATTCGCAATCGCCTGCGCGAATACCGCGAGAAGACCCTCCCGGTGCTGAACTTCTACCGTGAGCGCGGCATCTGCCACGACATCGACGGCACGCAGTCGATCGAGGAGGTGGAGCAATCCATCCACGACGTCGTCTCGCATGAGCTGAGCAAGCGTCTCCTCAACATTGTCGTCTTCGGCTATCCCGGCTCGGGCCGCGGCACGCAGAGCGAACTGCTCGCGGAAAAATACGGTCTCGAGCTGGTGGCGACGGGCCGCATGCTCGATGAGGAGATCAAGAAGGGCACGGACCTCGGGAAAAAGATCCAACAGCTCTACGAAAACGGGGAACTCGTGCCCGACGAGATCGTCGTGCGGCTCATCGAGCAAAAGATCGAGGAGACCCGTGACACGGCCAAAGGCTACATTTTCAAGGGTTACCCGCGTACCCTCGTGCAGTCCTACATCCTCGACGGTCTGCTCAAGAAACACGGCTCCTCCCTCAACATGATCCTCGAGATCGAGGTGCCCACCCTCGAACTCGTCTCCCGCCTCGACGCCCGCTCCAAGACCCAGCGCGCCATGCCCTACGACAGCGCCCTGCCCAAGATCGTGAAGCGCCTCAGCGAGCACGAGCAGAAGACCCTTCCCGTCATCGACCGCTACCGCAAACTGCGCGACGTGCAGGTGATCGACGGCCGTGGCACCCTCGAGGAGGTCTCCGAGCGGGTCTCCGCCGTCGTCGAAGAGGGCTTCCGGCGCATGCGCTAGGCGAGGGTGCGCGCTGTTGGCGGGGCGCGGCGGCCAACACGCGACGCCGCGCTTCCTTGTCCGGGGCAAGGACACCGGGGGGCGCGCCTTGCGTTGCTCCGCGATTCAGCCTTGCCAGTGAGGAAGGGCCGGTTCACTTTGCCCGGTTTCGCTTCATTTCAGACCAACGATCCCGCCTGTGAAAGACGAACTCATCCGCGATGCGCAGAAAGTCATCCCCGATCCCAACATCCTCATCAACGTGGTTTCCCGCCGCGTGAAGCAGTTCAAGATGGGGCAGAAGCCGCTCGTCGAGTCCTTTGAGCGCCTCAGCCCGGAAGAGACGGCGCTGAAGGAGATCATCGACGGCCGGATCACCTACGAGCTTTTCGACCCCGAGTCGGAAGAGCGCTGAGGCTCGTCCGAGACCGCAGGCTTCCGAGGAGTTTGCCCATCTTCTTGCGCGCCGGCTCCGTCCGGCGCTCTTTGTTTCCCGTCTTCGCCTCGTCGACGCCATGGCCCCGAAGAACCAGCCCAAGCGCTACAAGGAGATTCGCCACACGCGGGCGAAGCACGATTACTTCATCGATGACACCCTGGAGTGCGGCATCGTGCTCACGGGCACCGAGGTGAAATCGCTCCGCGCGGGCTTGGCGCAGATCAATGAGTCGTTCGTCCGCTTCGAGCGCGGAGTGCCCATGCTCTACCACGCCCACATCGCGGAATATGCCTTCGGCAACCTGGCCAACCACAAGCCGGTGCGCCCGCGCAAGCTGCTCATGCACAGGAGGGAGATCACAAAGTGGGAGCACTCGGTCCAGGCTGGGGGCTACACCGTCATCCCCTTGCGAATGTATTTCAAAAAGGCCCTCGTGAAGGTCGAGATCGGCCTCGCCCGGGGCAAGAAGCACTACGACAAGCGCGAAACCCTGAAGGAGCGCGAAGACCTGCGTGAAGCCCAGCGTTTGGTGAAGCACCACCTCTCGTGAAGGATGAACGATGAGTGCTGAATGATGAATGGAACTGGGGCAAGTGCGGCAGCCGGCCGGCCGCGATTTCATGTCATTTTGTTCAACCCCGAGATTCCGCAGAACACGGGCAATGTGGGGCGGCTCTGCGCTTATACGGACTGTCGTCTGCACCTCATCCGCCCGCTCGGCTTCACCATCACCGACCGGCATCTGAAGCGAAGTGGGATGGACTACTGGAAGCGGCTCGACGTCCATTTCCACGACGATTGGGACGCTTTTCTCGCCGCCCCGGTCAGTCCGCCGGAGGAGCGTATCTGGATGTTTACGACGCGGGCCCGGCAGACGCACTGGGAGGCGCGCTTCGAAGCGGGCGACGGGTTGCTGTTCGGCAATGAGGGTCATGGCTGCCCCGAGTGGTTGCACGCGCGCCTCGTGGACGCACGCAAGGTTGGGCTGCCGCGCTTCAGTGCCGATCCCCTGCGTTCCCTCAACCTCTCGACGGCGGTGGGAATCGGCACCTATGAGGCGCTGCGGCAGGTGGAGGGAAGGGTGGGGGCATGATGCCTCCCGCGCGCGGCGGGCGTCGGCCCGCCCGGCGGGGCCCGACGGTCTGAGTCCGGGGGGTTCGAACCGGCCGGCGAGGGATGCTTGGTTCAAGGCGGCGCTACAGCCACA
>JBKHAU010000032.1:0-11253 GCA_046542725.1 Opitutales bacterium | reverse complement strand
AGGAGGCGCCGTTGGAACTCCGGCGCAAACTTCCCAAGATCGTGCCAGAGGCCGGTGAGGCGGCCCCATTCGGCGGCGGCGGTGGCTTCGGGAGAGCCGGGCGTGAACATCTCGGCGGCGAAGCGGGCGGCGAGGTGGGCGACCTTGTTGAGGTGGCCGTGGCGGGGATCGAGGCGGGCGCAGGCGGGGCAGTCAGGACCCTGGCAGTGTGTCTCTGGGTCGTCACCGAAGGGGGTGAAGAGGGGTTCCCAGAATGCCTCGGCTTGATCGGCGCAAGGGTGGGCGGGGTCGGTGTGAGCGTAGCAAAGCACGGAGGCGTGAGGAGGAGATTTGGCGGCTGGGAGTGCAGCGTCGATGGGAAACGTTGGGAATCTCTGACGGCGATCCAGGCTCGGCATGGCTTCACCCTAGCAGAGGGGGTTGGACAAAAGTTGTCCGAGGCCAAATTATCTGGGGAGGACGGGACGGCGGCGGTCTACCGGAGATGGGTGGAGCGTTGGTTTGGCCGGTAACGCGCTCGGTCCCCGTTGCCGACGCGGTGAAATCAGAGTGCTTGCATTTTGAATGCAGACGGGTCGGCTGAGGCGATGAAAGCGATGACGATCCGGGACGTGCCGGAGGAGCTGCATGCGGCCTTGAAGGAGCGCGCGCGAAGAAACCGGCGGAGTCTGAATCAACAGGTGATTGAGGACTTGAGCCAGTTGGTGGCCGGTGAGGCCGCGATGGAGGAAGAGGAACGGAAGCGGCGGCGGCCGGAGGAGTTGATCGGGATGGTGAAGGAGTTTCGCCGGGGCGCGACCGGGTTCATGACGGCGGAGGAGATCGATGCGGCGATGGAGGAGGGTCGTGGGTGATCGGAGTGGATTCGACGGTGGTTAGGCGTCAGCCACGGTAGGTCGTGTGGAGGTGCTCGTCTTTGCGGGGGCCGGTGATGCGCCAGTGCAGATGGAGGGCGTCGGGGTGGATCTGCAGTTCGAGGGCGTAGCGGTCGGCGCCGCAGAGATGGGCCTCGCGGGAGGTGAAGAGGTGGGGGCCGTGGGGAACCAGTTCGACGAGCAGGATGGGGTTGCCTTGGCGGCAGTGGGAGAGGCGCAGATGGGCGGGGAGGCGTTCCCAGCGAAGGTGGTTGTGCATTGCGACGGGTTGTCTGCCGGGCGGGTGGAGGTGTCCGTCTTCGATGAACTCGAGCGTGTCGCTGGAGTCTTCCACCGTGACGGTTCCGCGCAGGACGCCCTCCCAGCCGGTGCGTGAAGCGGGGCCCTGCGTCATCATGGTCTCGAAACGGGCGACGGTGCGGAGGCGTTGCCAGAGGGACTCGAGGGGCTCGGCGGGGGCGGGAGGAGGACTTTTGCGGGGGCTCATTTTCGGGCTTTGCGGGAGTCTTGGCGGGGCGCTTAGCGTGTCACCCGAAAATGGTCTACCTCTGGATCACGACGGCGCTTTGGGCGTTTTCTTTCAGCTTCATCGGCGAGTATCTCGCGGGGGAGGTCGACGTGTATTTCATGGTCCTCACGCGGGTGGCGCTGGCGGGGGCGGTGTTCCTCCCCTGGCTCCTCCGGCGGCGGGTGCGCGGGGGCCTCCGGCTGCGCCTCATGGCGGTCGGGGCGGTGCAGCTGGGCTGCATGTATCTGTTTTACTACCAGTCATTTCTCCTCCTCACGGTGCCGGAGGTGCTGCTCTTCACGGTGTTCACGCCGCTCTACGTGACGCTGCTGTACGACCTTCTGCGGCGGCGTTTTGTGCCCGTTTATCTGCTCACCGCGGGGCTGGCGGTGGCGGGCACGGCGGTCCTGCGGTGGAACAGCCTGAGCGAGGATTACTGGCTGGGCTTTGCCGTCGTGCAGGGAGCGAACCTCTGCTTCGCGCTCGGTCAGGTTGGCTACAAACGGGTGGTCGAGACGGAGGTCGAGATGCCTCCGCAGCACGTCGTCTTTGGCTGGTTTTTTGTCGGCGCGCTGCTGGTCGCGGTGGCGGCGTGGGCGGTGCTCGGGGAGCCGCGCTATCCCACGACGGGGGGCCAATGGACGCTGCTCGTCTGGCTCGGAGTGGGGGCGAGCGGGCTCGGCTATTTCCTCTGGAACAAGGGCGCCAGCCGGGTCAATGCGGGGGCTTTGGCGGTGATGAACAACGCGCTCGTGCCCGCCGGCCTGGTGGTGAACGTGCTCATCTGGAACCGCGCGGCGGACCTCGGGCGGCTCGCCCTCGGGGCGGCCATCCTGCTGGGGGCGCTGCTTCTCAACGAGGCTTGGCGCCGGCGATGCGAGTCGGAAACCGCGGTCGAGGAGGGTTGAGGCAATGGCCGAGCCGAAGTTCCTGCGCGCCGGCGCCTATGCCGGGCTGGTGTTCGCGATGTTGCTCTGGGGGAGCTCCTTCCCCGGCTTGAAATATGCCCTCGCGCACTTCGACGCGTGGTTTCTCATCTGGGTGCGCCTGAGCATCGCGGGGATCCTCGCGGCGCTGCTCTGGGGGCGCATGCGGGCGGTGCGCCTCACCCGCCAGGACTGGCCGTGGCTCATCCTCATGGGGCTGAGTGAGCCCTGTCTTTATTTTGTCTTCGAGCTCCTCGCGCTGTCCTACACGAGCTCGGCGCAGGCCGGGATCGTGGTGGCGTTGCTCCCCATCCTCGTGGCGCTGGCGGCGGCCGTCTTTCTGGGGGAGCGGCTCACGCGGCGCATCGTCCTGGGGGCGGGTCTGGCCTTTCTCGGGGCGGCCTGGATGAGCTGGAGCGGCCGGTCGGTGGCGAGCGAGGACGCGCCCAACCCGCTCCTCGGCAATTTCCTCGAATTGTGCGCCATGGTCTGCGCGACAGGCTACATCATTGCGGTCAAGCGGCTCTCGGAGCGGCATTCAGCGCTCTTTCTCGCCGGCGTGCAGAACTGGGTCGGGATGGTCTTTTTTCTTCCCTTCGTGCTCATCGGGGGCGGCTGGCGCGAGGCGCTCGAGGGCGAGATCCCGCCGCTTGCCTGGGGCGCGCTGGTTTACCTCGGGGCCTTTGTCTCTCTCGGGGCCTTCTTCCTCTACAACTTTGCCCTGCATCATATCCCGGCGAACCGCGCCTCGGTCTTTGCCAACCTCATCCCGGTCTTCGCCGTCGTGCTCTCGATGGCTTTGCTCGGGGAGGTCCTGACGCTCGGGCAAGTGGTCGCCTGCGGGCTGATCCTGCTTGGGCTGGTGGTGGCGCAGGAGCCCTCCGCCCGCGGTCGAATGCTCAGTCCGTAAGGCGCTCGATCCAGGCCTGCGCAGCGGGGAAATCCTCATAGAACCGGCGGGTCCATTCGCTGCGATAGTAGCGCGCGAAAAGGGACTCGATCTGGATGCGGTGCTCCGGTCGCTCGAAGACATAGGCCACGCGGGGTGCCCGGCGGTTGTAGGAGGGTGCCACGCCCGTGAGATGCGCGACCATCATTTCCTCCCGGACGTTGAGCTGGATCTCGTCGACCTGGCGAAAGTCGATGAGCAGTCCGGTGACATCGTCGAAACGGGCGTCGGAGGAGAGGGTGTTGAACAGTTCGGTGATCGAGTGGATCGTCAACCGGCCGTAGAACTCCACCGTCGCGACGCGCTTGGCCCAACGCACGAGAAAATGCCGGCGGTTGGAGGCGGGTTCGGGCGAGGCGTGAAAGAGATCGGGATCGGGGATCGGCATGGTGCAGCGTCGGTCGTGTCCCTTCTTATGACGGCCATTAGGGCGGTCTCCTTCCGTCAAAGACTCTTTAAACCGGCGCAGAGGACTTCGGCGGCCTGGTCGATCTCGGCGTCGGTATGGGCGGCGCAGAGGAAGCACGTCTCGTAGGCGCTCGGCGGGAGGTAGACACCGTGCTCGAGGGCGTAGCGGAAGAGCCTGGCAAAGAGGTCGGTGCGGCTGGCGACGGCGTCGTCGTAGTTGCGCACCGGCGCCTCGGCAAAAAAGAGGGCGAACATCGAGCCGGTCTGGGGCACCTGGAGGGGCAGGCCCTTTTCCGCCGCGGTGGCGCGGAGGGCCTCGGCGAGGCGCCGACCTTGGCGCTCGAGAAAGTCGAACGGCTGCTGTGCCTCCAGCTCTTCGAGGGCGGTGAGGCCGGCGGCCATGGCCAGCGGGTTGCCCGAAAGGGTGCCCGCCTGATAGACCGGGCCGAGGGGCGCGAGCTGCTCCATGACGTCGCGCCGCCCGCCAAAGGCGCCCACCGGCAGCCCGCCGCCGATGACCTTGCCCATCGCGGTGAGGTCGGGGCGCAGGCCCTCGAGCGACTGCACGCCGCCGAGGGCGAGGCGAAAGCCCGTCATCACCTCGTCGAAGATGAGGAGTGCGCCGGAGGCGTCGCAGAGCCGCCGCAGGGTGGCGAGGAAGCCGGGGTCGGGGAGGATGAGCCCGCAGTTGGCCGGGTAGCTCTCGACGATCGCCCCGGCGAGGTCAGGTCCATGCTCGGCAAAGGCGGCCTCGAGCGCCGCCGGGTCGTTGTAGGGCACGACGATGGTGAGGGCGGCGAGTTCGGGCGGGATGCCGGCGCTGTCGGGATTGCCGAGGGTGAGGGCGCCGGAGCCAGCCTTGACGAGGAGCGAATCGACGTGGCCGTGGTAGCAGCCGGCAAACTTGATGATCTTCCGGCGGCCGGTGAAGCCCCGGGCGAGGCGCACGCAGCTCAGGCAGGCCTCCGTCCCGCTGTTGACGAAGCGCACCATCTCGACGCTCTCGACGAGGGAGACGACCTTCTCGGCGATGTCGACCTCGGTCGGATTGGGCGTGCCAAAGCTGGTCCCACGATGCGCCGCGGCAATCACGGCCTCGCGGATCTTCGGGTGGTTGTGCCCGAGAATGGCCGGACCCCAGGTGCAGACAAAGTCGATCAGCTCCCGGCCATCGACCGTGGTCAGCCGGGCGCCGTCTGCCGAGGCGGTGAAGAAGGGCGAGCCGCCGACGCTGCGAAAGGCGCGCACCGGACTGTTCACCCCGCCGGGGATGAGCTTCTTGGCGCGCTCGAAGAGTTCCTCTGAAGAGGGCATGGGCAGACCCTACGACGCCTCTTGGGGCGTTGAGAAGCGTGAACTCGAACGATGGGCCCAAGCGAGGCAGAGGGCCAGGAGGGCGAGCGCCCCGAGCATGAAAAGCGGCAGGATGCCGAGGCCGAAGTGCCTCGCACACACGCCCGCGAGGGCTGGCACGAGGGCCGCGCCGAGACCCGCCGCCGCGATCTGCATGCCGATCGTGTTGGCCTCGTGGTCCCGCCCCACGCGGTCGCGCGTGTCACTCATGAGGGCGGGGAAAAACGGGGCGACGGCCAGTCCGGTGAGGGCGAAACCCGCCACCGCGAGCCCGGGCCCGGCGTCGAGGAGGAGAATGAGCAGCCCCGTCGCCGCCATCGCGAGGCTCGCCCGCAGCACCGTGCGCACGCTGAAGTGGGCGGTGAACCAGCCGGCCAGGATCCGCCCGACGGTGAAGGTCGCCCAGTAGCTGCCCGTGATCAGCCCGGCCACCTCGGTGCCGACACCCCGTGCCCCGGTGAGAAAGGAGAACGCCCACAGGCCCAGCCCGAGTTCCACTCCGACATAGAGGAAGAAGGCCACCATGCCGAGGATCGCGGGGAGGCGGCGCAGGGTGGAGCGCAGGGGCACGGTGGCGCTTTCCCGCAGGTCCGCATCCGCTGCGGGCCGCTGCGTTCTCCATCGTCCCCGTGTGACGAGAAACGTGAGCGCGAGGAGCCCCTGGGCGCCGCCCACGATGAGATAGCCGAGGCGCCAGTCGCCTGTCAGCGCCAGTCCCCCCGTCATGATGAGCGGGCCGAGACTCACCCCGACACCGAAGAAGGCGTGCATCCACTGCATCGCGCGCGCGCTGTGTTGCTTCGCCACGTAGGTGTTGAGGGCCGCATCGATCGCGCCCGCCCCCAGTCCGAGGGCCCACGCAAAGACCACCACGAGCCACCACCAGGTCGTCGTCCCAAAGACGGCGAGACTCGCACCGGTGGCGCCGCAGCTCAGACTCAGGAGTCCGCCGATGCCAAACCGCCGCAGAGACGGGACTCGAGTTGCCCTGCCGCTTCGGCGGAGAAGTCCCGCCCGAGCGGCAAGGTGGCGGTGGGCTCGATGGTGGGGAGAAGGACGCCGCGTTCGTCCTCCACCATCAGGCCCATGAGGTGGCCGGTCTGGGCGAAGACATAGTCGCCGCGGCTCGGCTGGAAATTGCCCGCGAGCTGGCTGATGAGGTTGCGCTCGACGCTGAGGTAGCGCTGCCCGCCGGGGAGGAGCCGGAAGTCGGTCTCACCGTAGACGCCCAGTTCGTTCGAGATGAGGACCGCCTCGGGAAAGCGGAAGGGATCCTCGGCGAGGGGAAAGGGCTCGAGCCCGGCCTCGGCCAGGAGGGTCGAGGGCAGCTCGATCGCGACAACGCGGGGATCGGCTGCGAGAAAGCTCACTTCGACGACCTCGAGACGGCGGTCGCCGAGGCGGAACTGTCCCTCCACCCCGCGCAGGCGCCCGAGCTGGTCGACCGCAAAGGGGCCGCGGCTGCCCTCGAAAAGGGCGAAGGTGCGACCGTCGTGCTGCACCAGGGTGGCGTTGACCCGGGTCGTCTCCTCGCGCGTGCCGAAGAGGGCCGGGAGGGTGGCGCGAAAGGTGAGGGTGAGACGGTTGTTCTCGAAGCGGCGGAAGATCTCATTGGGCGAGATGGGCTGGCCGCGGCGGATCTCCTCCTGCATCGCCTCGCTGCTTTGCGCCAGTTGGGAGACGCCCTGGGCGAGTTGCTCGGCGCGGACCTCGGCCTGGCGACGCTCGGTGCGGGCAATCTCCACCTCGGAGCGGGCGGTGGAGAGGTTTTCGGAGAGGATTTCCCGCTCGGTCTGGGAGATGCGCAGGTCGGTCGCGAGCCGCTCGCGCTGCTGTTCCAGCTCGGCCGCGCGCTGCTCGGCCTGGGCGACGGTCTGCTCGGCCTCCTCAAGGGCGGTGAGGCGGGCCTGAAGCTCGGTCTGGAGGGCGCGCGCCCGCGCGGCCTCGGTCTCGAGGTTTTCCGCGATGCGGGCGCGCTCGGCGGCGGTCTCGGCGAGTTCGCCGGTGGTCTGTGCGAGCTGCTCCTCGGTCTGGGCCTTGGCGGCGGCGAGTTGCTCGCGCTCGCGGGCGAGGGCGGCGCGCTGCTCCTCGAGGCGGGCGGCCTCGGCGGCGATGCGGTCGCGCTCCTCCTGCGTCATCGAGAGGTCGGAGGAGAGGGTGGTGCGTTCCTCCTCGAGCGCGGCTTTCTGGGCTTCGAGGTCCTCGGCCTGGGCGGCGAGGGCGGCACGGCGCGCGGCTTCGTCCTCGAGCGAGAGCTGGAGGAGCTCGATCATGTCGGCGTTGACCCCTTCATCGATCTGTGGCGCCTCCTCCTCGGCGGGAGGGGGCGCGTCCTCGGGTGCGTCGAACTCGACCAGCGCAAGCACGCTGATGAGGAGGAAGTCGCAGATGATGAGGAGGAGGGTCTTGTTCATGCCGTCAGCGTCGGCTGGTTGGCCTCGATGATGAGTTGGCGGCGATAGGGACGCAGGACGATGACCTTGAGGATGGCGACGAAGAGGATGCCGAACAGGGTCGAGGCATAGGCCGCCATGAGGCTCGCATCGACCATCTCGAGAACGACGAGGAGGAGCGCGGAGACGGTCCCGCCGAGGCCCACGTAGAGGCCGAGATCGAAGAGGTTTTCCTCATTGTCGAGGAGCTTCAGCTTGACCGGAGCGGTGACCTGCTGGGCGCGGATCTCCTTGATCTTCAGCAGGCAGAAGACGAAGACGACGAGCTGCAGAACGAGGAAGAGGACGAGGACGAGGAGGGTGACTTGGTCGAGCATGGCGCTGTCGGTGGCTTCGGCGGTGGGCACGAGGGAGGCGAGGTTGAGGCGGAGAGTGCCGCCTTCGTTGGGTTCGAAATGGAGGAGACGGGGCTCGGAGAGGATCCAGACGAGGGCGGCCAGACCGCAACCCGAGACGAGGTGAAAGGCATGCACGGCGGGACCGCGCGGGATCGGCCGCGGTCGCAGGAAGGAGCGCACGAGCGACTCGAGGGCGAGGGCCAGAAAATAGCCCGCGACGATGAGGGCAAGGGCCTTGAGGCTGAGGGCGAGGTTGGGGCGGCTCTCGGTGAAGCCGCGCAGTGCCTCCTGGGTCGGCTCGAGGGGGAGGGCCTCGAAAAAGGCCGGGGGGTCGTAGAGCGGCTGGTTGAAGGCGGCCATCGTGGTGAGGGCACCGCGGCCGTAGTCGAGGGCCAGGTCGAGGACGCGCCAGCCATCGTCGCCCCGCTCGAGGAGGTAGCGGGTGAGGGCAGGAGCGTCTCCGCTGAGGAGGATGCCGGCGTAGAGGGTGGGGAAGCGGTCGTCGGCGAGCTGCGTGGTCGCATGGAGGTCGCGCAGGGTGGCGAGGTCGGGCACACGGGCGAGGAGGGCGGTGAGTTGTCCCCAGTTGAGGCGGCGCCCGAGCGAGAGCACGCTGAGGTAGGCCTGCTCGAGCTGCCCGAGGGCCGCCGGCTCGTCGCGCGCCGCCTCCGCGAGCGCGCGCAGTTCGCGGGCGAGTTGCCCCTTCCAGACATCGCTCTGCTCGAGCAGCGCGGTGGTGAGGATGGTCGCATCGAGGGGATGCCCGGCGGCGGAGAAGACGGGCAGAAAACGCTCGTAGTCGGTCAGCTGCCGCGTCTCGAGAAGGGCCTGAACGGTGCGGTTGCTCGACTGGCCGAGAAAGGCGAGGAGGTGCTGTCGACGATCACCCGCGAGGAGGAGGGGTAGGACGGCCGCGTCGGGCTCCCCGGCGGGGTCGATCGCGGCGGCCTCGAGCCATTGCTCGTAAAAGGGGGCGGGCCCGCCGCTGAGGGCATAGAGCGGGTGGTCGGCGAGGATCTCGGCCCGCAGATCAGTCAGCTCGGCGTCGCGCGTCTGCCCTGGAAGCGCCTTGAGGAGCATCTCGGCCGGACCCACCTGACCGGCTTCGAGATAGTCGAGGGTGAGCAGTCGAAGCCCCGGCGTGCCCTCCGCCGCCTCCGCCAGGACCAAGGGCGAGACCGCCCGAAAGTGCATCGGAATGCCGAGCGCAATCCACGCCGCGCCAGCCGCGAGGGCCAGATAAAGCAGGACGTGGAGGGGTTGGCGCAACCGCATGAACGGTGACGCTGGGTGAAGCGCCGGCTGATTGCAATCGCATGCCTCCTGCGTCGCGGCAGAAGCGCCTCCGCGGTTGCGTTTTGGCCGGTCGGCCTCTTCGCTCCCCCCTGAGACCGGTAATGCAATGATTTTGCGAGTCACAGAATACGGCGAGGAAGTGCTGCGGCAGAAGGGCAGCGAGGTGGCGGTGTTTGACGACGGCCTGCGCAAGCTGGTCGTCGACATGGTGGAGACGATGTATGCGGCGGAAGGCATTGGGCTGGCCGCTCAGCAAGTCGGGCTCCCCCTTCAGGTGTGTGTCATCGACGTGAGCCTGCTGGATGCCGCCGACCTGCACTACGAGCTCGATGGCAAACGCCCGCCGATCGACCTCATCATGCCGATGGCCCTCATCAACCCGGTCGTGAAGGTCCTCCCCAGCCGCACCGAGCAGGAGGAAGAAGGCTGCCTTTCCTTCCCCGGGGTGCGGGGAATGGTGCCGCGCGACGACGCCATCGCGGTGGATTTCCGCGATCCCGAGGGCGGCGCCCACACCCTCCTCGCGCAGGGCTGGTTTGCCCGCGTCGTGCAGCACGAGGTCGATCACCTCAACGGCGTGCTCTTCATCGACCACATGGACCCACGCCAGCTCCGGTCGCTCGAAAACAAGATCAAGCGCATCCGCCGCGACTCGCGGGATCGCCTCAAGAAGCTCGCGGATGCCTCCCCCGAGGCCTCTTCCCCGTCTTCATGATCCGGCAGACACGCCAGCGGGAAGCGATCGCGGGCGCGCTGGCGGCGGCCGGGCGTCCCCTCACCCCGCAAGAACTGTATGAGCTGGCGGCGGCGCGCCTGCCCGGGCTCGGGCTGCGCACCGTCTACCGCCAGCTGAAGGAGATGGTGGCGGCCGGCGAACTCGTCGGGATCGACTATCCCGGCCAGCCCGTGCGCTACGAACGGGTCACTGGACAACACCAGGCCCACTTCATCTGCCGCACCTGCGAGCGCGTCTTCTCCTTTGCCCAGCGGGTCCCGGACGTGCCCGTCGAGCCGCCTCCCGAGTTCATCGTCTCGGGGCAGGAGACGATCTTCTACGGCGAGGGTCGTGGACTCTGCCCGCGCTGCGGCGCGACCGACCAGTAGATCGCCCGGGGGTTCGCTGCGGCGGCGCGGGTGGTGGCATCCAGCGTCTCCGTGCCGACGGGGACGTCGGCGCTCCCGGGCTCAATTCTCCTGCGAGACCGAGCTGCCGCCGCTCCTGCGCTCCCACGACGGGGACGTCGGCGCTCCCGGGCACAATCCTCCCGTGAGCGTGCTCACTGCAGAGGTGAACAGTGCGGTTTGATCGCCCTCCAACCCGCTTGCTTTGGGCTAACGGCTGTAAATAGGGAAATACACCGTTTCCGGTCAAAGTCTTTACACTATTTTTATGCATAAGACTTACGGATCCTTTCGGGATTCATAAACAACTCTTTAACAGAGCTATAACAGGTTTTTAGCACTGCGGATTTTACGTATTATTGCGAACGCTTTTTCTCGACATAAGGCACTGAAAAAGTATCGATAAGGGCAGAATTAAGAACGCAGTGTTCGATGTTCTAGCGAGCAGGAAGGTGAGAGACTCCTGCTGAGTCCAATCCCGAGAATCCACTGAGAGAAACCCCCGCTTATCCGTCATCCGCCCATGAAAAACCGTCGCCCCTTCCTTTCCCTTGTCCTCACCCTCGCCACGGGCGCCCTTGCCCCGCTCGCTTCGGGGCAGCTTTTTGTCACTACCCTCGAAGCGCTCGAGGTGACGGCCGATGCGGCGGTCCTGCAGATAGACCTGACCAGCCAACCCTGGGAATACTCGGTCAACGCAGGCTTTCTCTTGGAGGAGCAGAACTCAGAAACCGGCTTATTTTCCAATGTGGGAGAAGTTGATGTCTTCTTGATTTTCGACCACGAAGTCCCCGGTGTCTTGTTTGCGAATGAATCGTACATTTCCGAAGATCTGCAAGGTATGGTGGATATTGGAGTCGGGAACCCCGTGTTTGATCCCTTCACCCAGCGCTCGACGTCGGAGCTCTCATTGGCCTTCTCAAGTCTGAGTCCCGGAACGGCCTACCGAATTGAAACTTACAATATCTTTCGCTCCTCCGGGTGGAACTACGATGAAGGCGAGACCCTTTCCTTTACCACCCTAT
>JBKHAU010000031.1:0-11326 GCA_046542725.1 Opitutales bacterium | reverse complement strand
GACCGACAACCGCAACTTCGCGCGCTGGGCCTCGGATCCTGCTTTTACCGCCTACGCCGGTCTCGACCAGAGTATCATCAACGGCCTGCGCCAGCTCGACTGGGTCTCCTATCTCGGGCCGAGCCTGCTCTCCGCCTCGACCGCCGCGGGTGCCAACCTGAGCAATGTCACCACCGCCTTTGAGCCGCCGCGCTCGACCTCGATTCGCTTCTTCGATTCGCGCTGGAACGCTTCCAGCGTCGCCCCGGATGCGCCCTTCTCCTACAACATCTACAATTCCGCGGGCGAGGCCGAGCTGGTCGACGACAGCACGCAGAGCGAAAACCCCGCCAACTACGTCGGCTGGACGAGCGGCACCTTCGATATCCTCAGCGTCCACCGCGGTGACATCGACCAGCTCTATACGCAGGTCTCCCAGTCGAAAAACACGATTCGTTCCGAAGGCATTACCCTTCAGAGCTACCTCTTCGAGGGGGCCGTGGTGGCGACCTACGGCTGGCGCAACGACGAGGTGGAGAACACCAGCCAGCAGGGGGCCAAGCGGGAGTACAATGTGGCCGACCCCTTCAACGCCGATCCCGAGTCGATCAACACCAACATCGCCGAGGGAGAGAGCCGCACCTGGGGCGTGGTCGTGCATACGCCCGACTTCCTCCGCGAGCGCATGCCGCTCAATACCGCTCTGAGCCTCTTCTACAACAGCGGGGAAAACTTCAAGGCGGACGCGCCTCGAGGGGACGTCTTTGGCCAGACGATCCCCAATCCACGGGGCGAGACCGAGGACTACGGCTTCGTCCTCTCGACCCTCGAGGACCGTCTCACCGTCAAGGTGACCTGGTATGAGACGACGGTGGCCAACGCCAGCCTTGGCGCGGACAGCGCGGGCTTCTCGTCGAACCTCTACTACGTCTGGGCGCTCCCTTACTGGGGAGCGACCCATGCCCTCGCCGCCCTCGACGGGATCGCCGATCCGCAGCTGCGGCAGGGCAACTGGGGCTGGCCTTGGAACGGCATCGCGACCATGCCCGATCCCGCCAACCCGGACGGCGACCCGATTCCCGACCCCGACCGCATCTACGAGATCGTCGAGGACTTCTTCACCAGCTTCCCCCTCGACCAGTCCTTCGCGGACGAATATGGCCTCGGCCTCAATGTCGACGCCATGCGCGCGGGTAACAGTCCGGAAGACTGGTACGCCTCCGTCCCCACCTATGGCCTGAACGGTGCCGGGGAATACGATCCGGTGAATGGTAACGGGGCCTCAGGCCTCGGTCTCCAGCCAGCCTTCGCGGGCAACCTGCGCAGCTTCGGGACGGGCCCGGTGGCCTCGGTCGACACGCGCTCGAAGGGCGTCGAGGTCGAGATCAACGCCCAGATCACGCCAAACTGGAACGTCGCGATCAACTTCTCCAAGACGGAGTCCTCGCGCATCGCGATCAGTCCCACGATTGACGAATGGATTCAGACCTACACCGAGTTCCTCGAAGGTGACGCCGGCCTCATCCGCATCTGGGGTGGCGATACCGCACGGCGCACCTGGGCGAACAACATCCTCGCTCCCTATTCGGTCCTCAAGGCCCAGATCGGCAGCCCTGCCCCTGAAATCAGCCCTTGGCGCTTCAACCTCGTGACGAACTACAGCTTCAACGAGGGCGTCCTCAACGGCGTGAACCTCGGCTTGGCCTACCGCTGGGAGGACAAGCGCATCCTCGGCTACCAATACGACCCGTCGACCGACACGCTCGATATCGATCGGCCCTGGCATGGCCCGACCGAAGACCACTTCGATCTCTGGGTGGGCTATGGTCGTGACCTCACCGACGAGATCCACTGGCGTGTGCAGCTCAACCTGCGCAACGTCGGGGAAAAGGTCGGCCTCACCCCGGTCAACATCCAGCCCGACGGCACCGTCGCCCTCTCCCGTATCCAGGAGGGCATGACCTGGACCCTCAGCAACACCTTCCAGTTCTAGTCTCAGTTCGCTGGAGTATTCATAGAATATTAGTGGTAGTTAGTCCTTAGTTCCAGAACGGCCCCGTTTTCCGGGGCCGTTTTTTTTGGGTGCCCCCGGCAGGGCGCACCGGCGTGCGAGTGATCAGCCGCACCATGCCGTTGGCGATTCACGCAGGACGAGTCCAAGTTCCGCCGGCGCATGAGGAGTGAAGCAGTCCGGGAGCGCCGACGTCCTCGTCGGCATTGAGCCAAGGATGCGCCGCACCGTTTCGGACCGGGTCCAATCCTCGCCGAATTCGCGGTTGAAGCGCTGCGGCGAGAGGCGGGGCGCCTTGTTGCACCCGGCGTGTTGTCGCGAGCGGCCCTCCCCTCAGTTGGGCTCCCATTCCATCGTCTGCTCAGCAATCCGGACTTGGTAGAATTGGGTCCGTTGTGGACGGAGGTGGACTTCCGTCGTGATCTGCTCCTCGCTCATGAAAAGCGTCCGCGGAAACGAATCGTCCAATTGGCGTGGGTCGGGGGCGGAGTGCAACGCAACGGGGTAGCCGATGGAACCGTTCACTGTCAGTAGCACCGACTCGGTGGAGAGGCGGGTGAGCGCGAGGCTGACCCGGGGAGGTTCGGGCAGGCGTTCGACGGTGAAGCCTTCGCCCGCGAAGAGGGCCAGCAGACCCTCCGGGCCGAGGACATGCGCGGCGCCCACGATGTACAGTGGACGTCGGTTGGCGGCGAGGCTTGCCCGGATGGCGGGCATCCAGTTTCGCGTCCGTTCCGCGACCGCGAGGGAATCTCCGCCGCTGTTCCCGCTGACGTCGGCGTCGATGTATTGTTGAATCGATGCGACATCACTCCGCACCCAGGCGCTGAAAAGCTTCTCCGCTTCGCCAAAGAGGGCGTCCGGGTTGAGGAGGAGTTCGTTCAAGGAGGCTTCGACTTCGGCGACGGGCTGCTGGGCAAACAGCTCGACCTGGTAATCGATGGTCTCGAGAAAGCCGAGGTTCGTCTGCCCGCGATTGATCGCGCGATAGAGAAAGTAGGCATCGATCCCGTTTGCATGGAGGACCGGCGACTGCGCGAGTTGGCGGTCGAGCAGAAGGGACTGATAGATCCAGGGCCTCAACCGGTCGTTGTAGGCAAGGCCTTCGCGCGCCAGAAAGGTCTTCAGCCGGGAGATCGTCGTCGGGGAGAGATCGTGCGCGAGCCGGCGGCTGTCGGTGTAGTAGGCATGTCGCAGGGTCGCTGCCTCGATCGCGGCGGTGTCGGTGATGTCGGCCTCGAAGACGAGCTCGTCCGCCAGATCGGCATAGGCGAGGTAGACGTTGCGTGGCTGCACGTAGTCCCGATGGCCGAGGTGGATCGATCCCATGACGAACACGCTCGAATCCGCATCGCTGATCTTCCAGACCATGGATGGATCGGAGTCCGTGATCGTGACCGCTTCCGTGGCGCCAGCCAAAAGGGCGACGATCGAGAGAGTGAACAACAAGCGCATCCTGCGTCTTCGGATCGTGTTTACCGGCTTCCAAAAAGCAAGTTTCCCACGAGCCCTGCCCGCCCAAAAATGGTGGGTCCTCTGGGACTTGAACCCAGGACCAAGAGATTAAAAGTCTCCTGCTCTACCAACTGAGCTAAGAACCCCCGGTGTGGAAATGGAAGAGGGAGAGCAAAGAGCGATGCCCTCCGAAGGCAAGGGGAAACTGGAGGGGCGAAGGAGTCCGCGGGAATCGCGCCGGGCGGAGAAAGAACCCTTGCCTTGGACCGGCGTGAGGGGCGAGAAAACGGGCTTTTTTGCCATGGAACACCAGGACCTTTCCCTTGCCGACATCCAACTGTATGGGGGCACCCAGACACGCGTGGAGACCAACGATGACGCCATCACGGCCTATGCCGAGGAGATGGAAAACGGGGCCGTCTTCCCGCCCATCGTGACCTATTTCGATGGCGCCACCTACTGGCTGGCGGATGGCTTTCACCGCTATCTCGCGGCGAAGCGGAACCAGTCCGAGACGATCGCGAGCGAGGTGCGCGAGGGGGGGCGGACCGATGCCCTGCGCCATGCCCTCGGGGCCAACGCCACCAACGGACTGTATCGCAACCAGCGCGACAAGCGCAACGTGGTCGAGATCGCGCTCGAGGAATGGCCCGACCTCGCCAATGCCAATCTCGCCGAGGTCTGCAAGGTCTCTCCCAAGCTCGTCAGCCGCGTGCGCCACGAGATGGAGAAGGAGGATCGCATCCCCGCCGTGGAAAAGGTGAAGGGGCGCGATGGCCGGTCCTATCCGGCGGCGATCGAACGCCAGCCCCGCGGCAAGACCGAGAAGTCGATGCGCGAAGATGATCGCGCCGGCGCAGGTGGTGGCGCCGGCGCAGGTGGTGGCGGCGGCCGTGGGAAGAAAGGTGGCTTCGGCGCGCCCGGTGGGACGACCGGCGAACTCGAAGCGGAGGCCCGCTCGATGGCGCGCAAGGGTGAGATCAACCCGTTTGAAATGGCCGAGATTTCCTCCGCCAACGGGCACGACTACGCCGAGAGCGTGATCAATCTGCTCGGTCGCATGCCTCCCGAAATCAAGCAGCGCCGCGAAGGTCTCGAGCGCATCCGCCGCTGGATCGACGAAGAACTCAGCGGCGCCGGCGTCGTCGGCGAGGCGGAGGCTTCCGCCGCGGACACCGACTACGCGCAGGACATCGGCGAGCGACAGGACGTGGATCGCGAGGTGCCGGAGGCGTGAGGCCAGCGGAAGGTGAAGAGGGCGTCCCGTCCTTTCGGGCCCCGCTTCGCCGCCCGGCTGGCTCCCGCCTCGTGCGAGGGGCGTCTGCGTCGGACGGACGGCCGGGTTCGAGCCCCGGCGCAGACGGTCCGTGTGCGGGAGGGCTATCCGGTCCTCAGTCTTCGCTTTTCTTCGCGGCAACCTTCTTGGCGGCCTTTTTCGCGGCGGTCTTCTTGGGGGGACGGGGAGGGAACTCGAAACCGATGCCGCCCCCCTTTTTGAGCAGAAGGTGGGCGTCGAAGAGACGCCCCGTGCGCTTGGACTTGAAGCCCTTGATGAGGTTGGTCTTGCCCTTCTCGAGGAGGTTCTTGACCTCCTGCTCGGGGAGCGTCTTGCCGAGCATGGTGCGGCTGAGCCGGAAGTTGTCCTTCTTCTCGCCGGCGGCGGTACGTTCGCAGAGGTAGGCGTTGGGGGCGGCGTAGACCTTCGCCCCGGTGTCCGGGAAGGTGCCGATGACGGGCAGTTCGGCGAGGTTGAGAGGAGAGGACTCCTCGTCGCTCGATTCACCCGAGCCGTTGCCGAAGTCGAAGGTGACCTTGTTGTTCGGATCGAGGCGGAGGAGGGCGGAGAAGGGTTTGCCGGCCTTCGAGCGGAAGTCATCGAGGGGGCCGATGGCGCGCTCGCGCACCAGGGTCTGGACCTCTTCCTCGCTCATCTTGCGGTTGCCGATCGTCTTGTAGATGGTCAGCTCGCCGTCCTTCGACTTGAAGGTGCGCAGGGTCTCGATCATCGGCTCGCTGTCCGTCGGGGAGATGATCGAAGTCTCGCGGCAGTTGGAGGCGTCCTCCTCGAAGTTCTTCGTGCGGTCGACGATCTCCTCGGTGAGTTGCGTGATGCCCTTCATGAACTCCGCGCGGGAGAGCTTTCCCTGCTCCATCTGGTTGAGCTTCTTCTCCCATTCACCGGTGAGGTCGGGTCGGGTGAGGGCCTCGGCTTTGACCGCGCTGAGGAACTCGAAAAGATTCTCCGCCTTGGTCGTGGGAAGGAGGTTGCGGCCGTCACGCTCGAGATACTTTTCGCGCAGGAGGTGCTCGATGGTGGAGGCGCGCGTCGCCGGTGTGCCGAGGCCGCTCTCCTTCATCGCCTCGGCCAGTTCCTCGTCGTCGACGAGCTTGCCGGCGCCCTCCATGGCGGAGAGGAGGGTCGCTTCGGTGTAGCGGGCGGGCGGCTTGGTCTCCTCCGCGAGCAGGTTCCAGTAGTCGGCGAGGGGCTTGGCGTAGTGTTCGCCGGCGGGCCTGTCGGCCAGTTCGGCCAGCCAGGCGGGATTGCGATCGGCGTCGGAGAGGGCGGGCACCTGGCGGTCGAGCTGGGCCTTGCCGAGGACGGCGAGATAGCCGGGCTCCACGAGGACCTTGCCCGCGGTGATGAAAGCGTGGCCGGCGAGCGTCGTCGTGCGCGTGGTCTCGTCGAACTCGGCCGGCGGATAGAAGATTCCGAGGAAGCGCCGGGCGACGAAGTCGAAGATCTTCTCCTCGTCCGGGCTCAGCTTCGAGGGGGTCTCGCCGGTGGGAATGATCGCGAAGTGGTCGGAGACCTGGGCGTTGTTGAAAATGCGCTTGTTGGGGCGCACCCAGTCGTTGGCGAGGATCGGCTGGGCCTTTTCGCCGAGGTCGCCCGGGAGGCGGCCGAGAGTCGCTTTCACGGTGCCGATGTAGTCCTCGGGGAGGGCGCGCGAGCTCGTCCGCGGGTAGGTCAGGACCTTGTGCTTCTCATAGAGCGCCTGGGCGATCTGGAGGGTGCGGTTGGCGGAGAAGCCGAAGCGGCCGTTGGCCTCGCGCTGGAGGGACGTGAGGTCGAAAAGGCGGGGGGAGGACTGGCGCGTGCGCTTCTTCTCATCGACGACGGTGGCGGCGGGGGCGGCCTGGACTGCGGCGAGGACCTGCTTGGCGGTCTCCTCGTCCCAGACGCGTTCGGGCTTGTCCTCGGGGTCGTTCTTTTTGTCCGTCGTGGGCTTGTGGTAGACGGCATCGTAGTTGCCCGCCTCGACCGCGAAGGCGCCTTCCAGCTTCCAGTAGGCGCGGGGCTTGAAGCCACGGATCTCGAGCTCGCGGCGCAGCACGATGGAGAGGGTGGGGGTCTGCACGCGGCCGACGGTGGCGACGTTTTTGGCGCGCCCGAACATGCGCTTGGTGAGCACGCGGGTACCATTGATCCCGATCAGCCAGTCGGCTTCGGAGCGGCTGCGGGCGGCCGACTGGAGGCCCATCATGACCTCGGGGGAGCGCAGGCCAGCGAAGGCCTTGAGGATCGCGTCCTTCGTCATGGACTGCATCCAGACGCGCTTGTAGGGCTTCTTGCACTTCGCCACCTCGTAGATGTAGGTGAAGATGAGTTCGCCCTCGCGCCCGGCGTCACAGGCGTTGAGGACCTGGTCGACGTCCTTGCGCTTCATCAGCTTCTTGAGCTGGTCGAGGCGCTCCTTGCTGCGCTTGTCCGAGATCGGCTTGAGCTCGAACTTCTCGGGGATGATGGGCAGCTCTTTCAGCGTCCAGAAGCCGTAACGCTTTTTGTCGATGTCCTCGGGCATGTAGAGCTCGACGAGGTGGCCGGCGGCGGCGGCGATGACGTAGTCGTCGTTTTCAAAGGTGCCGGCTTCGCCGCGCTTTACGCCGAGGGCGCGCGCGACGTCCTGCGCAACGCTGGGCTTTTCGGTGATGACAAGGGACTTCATGCGGAAAGATTGGGGCTGTAAGTGGCGGGGTGCTGACGCGGCTGATGGCTCCTCCAACGGCACGAAGGCAGATAGAGCGAGGTCGGGTCAATGAAATGGGCAACCATGGTTGAGAAGGAGGCCGAACCGCAAATGGCTGATTTTCCAATGGGTTATGAGCTGTTTGTGCAGTTCGGGCTGGAGCCGTTCGACCGACTTCAACCCGATGATGACCTATTCATCGACCAGAAGGTCAATGCGAAACCCCTCTTCGAACCGCTGGCCAGCGAATTCGAAATCGAGCGCATCCCGATCTCGCTCCGCCAAATCGCCCTGCTCAGGCAGCGACACGGGGCCCGCCTTCTGGAGCAACTTGAGGTGGCCCGGCCCGGGTTCGCGGCGAAGCGAGCGGGCGGTCGACGGCACGCTGACCGATCGTGCTCTCGTCCGCCTCGGCGTGCTTGGGTGCGGTCGGGGATATGATTCGGGCCGCTGACCGGCGGGGCTCAGCCCTCCTGTTCGGCGAGGAGGGTGTCGAGGTTGGCGAGGAGGCCGGAGATCGTCTCGTCGGATTCGTCGCCCATGTTGGAGATGCGGAAGGTTTTCCCCTTCAGCTTGCCGTAGCCGATATCGATGACGCAGGCAAAGCGCTCCTTGAGGGCCTTGTTGAGCACCGCGAGGTCGAGGTGACCGGGGTTCCGCACACAGCTGAGTGTCTTGGAGGCGAATTTTTTGGGCGGGAGCAGTTCGAAGCCGTGGCGCTCCATCCAGTCATGCACGAGCTGGTTGAGACGGGCATGGCGGGCGTAGCGCTGATCGAGGCCCTCGGTGAAGATGCGGTCGAGCTGGGCGTCGAGCGCGTGGATGTGGGGAATGACGGGAGTGGATGGCGTCATGCCCTTTTCGTGGTTCTTCTGGAACTCCTCGAAATCGAAGTAGTAGCCGCGACCGGGGGTGTTTTTTGCCCGCTCGAGGGCGCGCGGCGAGATGCTGAAGAGGGCGAGCCCGGGGGGCAGGGCGAGGGCCTTCTGGCTGCCCGTGAGCATGACGTCGATGCCGAGTTCATCCTTCGCGATGGGCACGGCGGAGAAGCTGCTCACGGTGTCGACGATGCTGTAGACCTCGGGAAACTCCCTTACCACCGCCATGGTCTCCTCGAGCGGGTTCATCGTGCCGGTCGAGGTCTCGTTGTGAATGAAGGTGATGACATCGAACGCGCCGGTCGCGAGCTTCGCGCGCACGTCCGCAGGATCGATCGGGGTGCCCCACTCATACTGCAGAGCCTCCGCTGCGAAGCCGGCGCGCAGGGCGACGTCGTGCCACTTGTCGGAAAAGGCGCCCGAGCAGACGTTCAGGACCTTCTTGTGAACGAGGTTGCGCAGGGCCCCTTCCATCACGCCCCAAGCGCTCGAAGTGGAGAGGAAGACCGCCTCCTCCGTCATGAAAAGCTGCTGGAGGCGCGGTTGCACGCGCTGGTAGAGGGCGACGAAATCGGGCGAGCGGTGCCCCATCACGTGGCGCGTGAGGGCCTCGGAGATTTCCGGCGCGATCTCGACCGGACCGGGGATGAAAAGTTTGTAACGGCTCATGAATGAACGACGGTCGGGAAAAGCCCGCGGTTAAGGCGAGGGTGCGAAGACCCGTCAACATTTCTCTCGATGCGAACATCTGCCGCGAGTGGCAAGCGGCGATGCGATGAGCGGTGTTTCCCGCAGATCGCTGGTCACGGTGTGGCGGGCATGTCCCTTGCGACACCCGGGCGCTCCCGTTGACAGCAGCGGCGGCGCGGAGCTTGCTGGGCAGTTGGGCCGCTCATCCCGCTCTTTTCCTCTGCCCGGCCGCTCGCCGAGCATTCTCCCCTTCTTTCCCGGACTCATGCGTAAGCCTTCTGTTGAAATCCTCGGACCCTGGATCCCGAACAAAGGCGATGCCCTGATGCTTCACGCTCTCGCCCGCCAACTCGGCGATCGCTACAATCTGTGCGTGCGCTCGGCCCTCGGGCTTGACCAACTGCCTGCCGATCCTCCGCTCTATCGCGTGATCGAGGAGACGGGCTGGAGCGCTCTCCGCCGCGGTCTCATGCAGGGCTCACTCGAAGCCCGGGCGCGCACGACGCGAAGGACCCTCGCCCTGCATTTTGCCCCCCGTAGCTGGCTCGAGAAGCGCAGGATCGCGGATCATCGGCGGTTGCGGGCGTTGCTCGACTGTTCCGGCTTTGCCTACGGCGACCAGTGGAGCAATCGCCGAATCCAGTCGCGCACCCAGCTTTACCGCAAGCTGCGCCGCCAGGGGACGAAGCTCATCCTGCTTCCTCAGGCGCTGGGGCCCTTCGACAAGCCCGAGATCGCCGGGCCCGCCCGCGAGATGCTCGGGTTGTTCGAGCGCGTCTATGCGCGCGACGCGCAGTCGCGGGCGCATCTTCTGGACCTCGGGATTCCCGCGGAGCGGGTGGGGCAGGCGCCGGATGTCACCCATCTCCTCGAAGGCAGGCCCTTGGCGGATGCCGAATTGTGGCGAAAGCGGGTGGCGATCGTGCCGAACGCCCGCATGACGGACCGCACCGATCCTGCCGTCGCCGCCCGCTATGTCGCCTACCTGGCGCATTGCATCGCACGCGTCGAACACGCTGGCTTCGAGCCCTGGATCCTCCAGCACGAGGTCAACGATGACCGGATCATCGGCCAACTCATCGAGGCCGTGGGGCACCCCCTCTCCGTCGCGGACGAGGACGCCCTCACGACCAAGGCGATCCTCGGCGCCTGTCACGCTGCCATCGCTTCGCGGTTTCACTCGCTGGTCAGCTGTCTGTCGCAGGGGACGCCGGCGATCGGCACCTCATGGTCCCACAAGTATAACGGACTCTTTGCCGAGTACGGCTTTGAACAGTTTCTTCTCTCTCCCCTCGATGAGATCTCCACGGTCGACGCCCGTGTGGACGACCTCCTGCAGGCCGAAAGCCATCGGTCCCTGCGCGCACAACTCGAAATGCACGCCGCGAGCCGCAAGGCCGAGGTCGAGGCCATGTGGAGAGACGTGATTGCGCGCATCGACGGAGTCACCCAGGAACCCGCCGCGCCGGGATCGCGCGCTTGACCTAGGTCGCCTTGTCGGCGGTTTCGACTTCGACCTCCTCGCGAGGGAGAAAGCTGCATTCGTAGGGCACGAGGACCGTGCTCCAAGCAGTGCGGGGGAGCTCCCCGGACGGATAGATGCTTCCACTCGCCACGGTGAAGAACGCCGCGTTGTCGATAAAATCGGTCCGTCTCCCGTCCGCAAAGCAGTGCAGGACGACTCGGTAGCGACTGGGCGGCAAGGGCAGCTTGTCGAAAGTGAAACGCATCACTCCTTCAGCATGGCGGGTCGGCGGAACCATCATCCACTTGGACGCAATTTCCGCCGCGGCAATTCCCAGACTGTTCCTGAAACGGATTCGAATGTCCTCCACTTTCTGACCATTGCTCTCGAAGCGGACTTCAAAATGCACCTTTTCCCCCGCGACGAGATTCTCCACCTCGAGGCCTTCTTCCGAGAAAATGCGAAAACCGGTCAGGCGGGCCGCCCCCGTCGTCCTCCGGTCGGGGTTATCTTCGCGAAAAGGGTTCTCGGAGTTTTGCTCCCGGCTTTCGAGATAACAACCCACCGCTTCGCCGATCTCCGCGTCGGCGATGACCCGTCCGCGGCTCAGGACGATGCCGCGCGGGCAGAGTTGGCGGATCGTCCCCATGTTATGGCTGACGAAAAGGATGGTGCGGCCGTGCCCGGCGATGTCCTGCATCTTGCCGATGCACTTCTCCTGAAACGCGATGTCTCCCACCGCCAGGACCTCATCAATGACGAGGATTTCGGGCTCGAGGTGGGCGGCGACGGCGAAGGCGAGCCTCACCCGCATGCCCGATGAATAGCGCTTCACCGGCGTATCGATAAATTGCTCCGACTCGGCGAAGTCCACGATCTC